>JAUNCB010000235.1 GCA_030526765.1 Bacillota bacterium | reverse complement strand
CTGGAATTCTCCGGCGCTTGTGCAGGCTGCGGCGAAACACCTTACGCAAAACTGGTAACACAGCTGTTTGGTGACAGAATGTACGTTGCAAACGCAACAGGCTGTTCCTCCATCTGGGGCGGCTCTGCACCTTCCATGCCTTACACAGTAAACAAAGACGGCCGTGGTCCCGCTTGGGCAAACTCCCTGTTTGAAGACAACGCAGAATATGGTCTGGGTATGGCTTCCGCTGTAAAACAGATGAGAGCAGGTCTGAAAGATAAACTGGAAAACCTGAAAGCAATCGACGCATCCGTTGCAGGTGTGGTTGACGCTTGGGTTGAAACAATGAACGACGGCGACAAATCCAGAGAAGCATCCGACGCACTGGTTGCAGCACTGGAAGCTTACGCCGGCGCTGACGCTGAAGCAAAGAACATCGTTTCCTACGTTCTGGCAAACCAGGATCAGCTGGTGAAGAAATCCCAGTGGATCTTCGGTGGTGACGGCTGGGCTTACGATATCGGCTACGGCGGTCTGGATCACGTTCTGGCAAGCGGCGAGGATGTAAACGTTCTGGTATTCGATACAGAAGTTTACTCCAACACAGGCGGTCAGGCATCCAAATCCACACCCGTTGGTGCAGTTGCTCAGTTCGCTGCATCCGGTAAGAGAGTGAAGAAAAAAGACCTGGGTATGATGGCTATGAGCTATGGCTATGTATACGTTGCACAGGTTGCCATGGGCGCAGACAAAAACCAGCTGGTTAAAGCACTGGTGGAAGCTGAAAAATATCATGGTCCTTCCCTGATCATCGCTTACGCTCCTTGTATCAACCATGGTCTGAAGGGCGGCATGGCAGGCGCACAGAACGAAATCAAACGTGCTGTGGAAGCAGGCTACTGGCATATGTACCGCTTCAACCCCGAACTGAAAGAAGCTGGTCAGAATCCTTTCATTCTGGATTCCAAAGAACCTACAGCATCCTTCAGAGACTTCCTGCTGAGCGAAGTTCGTTACTCCGCACTGCAGAGAACCTTCCCCGAAATCGCAGAAGAACTGTTCGTAGAAACAGAAAAGAATGCGAAAGACAGACTGGAAGGCTATAAGAAACTGGCGCAGGGCTGATTCAACGAAGGCTCTGTAAGAAAATAGCGTAACATTTCCCCGAACCCCAAAAGGGTTCGGGGTTTTTCATTGGGGAAGATGGGTTTTCAGAAGGGGAAACCTATGGTAACATAAAGAAAAATACAAACAAGGAGGATGAACGGATGAAGAAAAAAGGATGGAATTTCCTGCTGATGCTCCTGTTCTGCCTGAGCCTGTGCAGCGGCTGCGGCGGCGGAGAAGCGGCGGTAACGGAAGCACCCCAGACAGAAGCACCCCAGAATGAGCTTTACACCATCGAGGAGGACGGCTGGTATTACACCACGGAGGATGTGGCACTGTATCTCTACACCTACGGGGAGCTGCCCGACAACTTCATCACCAAAAAAGAGGCTCAGTCCATGGGCTGGGACAACAAGGAGGGAAACCTCTGGGAGGTTGCGGACGGCATGTGCATCGGCGGAGACTACTTCGGGAATCGGGAAGGGCTCCTGCCCGAGGAGGACGAATATACGGAATGTGACGTGAACTACAGCGGCGGCTACCGCGGCGGAGAGCGCATCGTATTCTCCGATGACGGGGACATTTACTACACAGGCGACCATTACGAGAGCTTTGAGCAGCTCTACTGATGGGAGGGAGCGAAAATGAAGATCGTTCTGGACGGAAGAAAAATGACCGACAGAGAAGCGGCGCACACCTACTTACAGGAGGTGTTCGGCTTTCCTGCCCACTACGGGAGGAATCTGGATGCCCTCTGCGACTGTCTGACGGAGGGGGAAATCCCCGAGATAGAAATGACCCATGAAGGGGAAATGCTGGCGGCACTGGGAAAATACGGCGAAAGGCTGCTGCAGGTTTTTGCAGATGTGCAGGAAAAATAAGACGAGAAAAGGATATATCCGTGTGGATATATCCTTTTTGTATGCTTAATTGAGTTTGATGGGCTCGGGATAGGCAATGTTATCATTGCTGATCCGTGTGATGTCATAGGGAGAGGTCTGGTAAACGAAATAGTTCAGCCAGTTGGAATAGAGCAGGTTTGCATGAGCCCGCCATGTGACCACAGGGTCTTTGGTACGAACATTTGTATTTTTGCAAAATGATATCAGCGAAATAACTTTTGTCAACACCTTTTCGTGGAAATTCTTCCGTGGGAGATGGACAGGGGGCGGCGGTGGGACGGAGAATGTCCGAACGGGCGGAATGGGGCGATTTTTTATGCGAAATGCTGAAAATACCATAAATTTTATGAAATCATTTTCTGTTTTGCGGGGGAAAAAATAGAAGGATTCTTGTTTTTTTGAAACAGGAGTTGTGATATAATTATTATTTGGAAAAGTATCTGATTTGATTAAATTTGTATGAAAACGGAGGTGCGTGAAATGAGCCTGGAACAGAATACGGAACAGAATATGCCCTTCACGCACCTCCATGTGCATACGGAATACAGCCTGCTGGACGGCTCTGCAAAAATCAGGGAGCTGGTGCAGCGGGTGAAGGAGCTGGGGATGGACAGCATCGCCATCACCGACCACGGCGCCATGTACGGAGCGGTGGAATTTTACAAGGCGGCGCTGGATGCAGGCATCAAGCCCATCATCGGCTGCGAGGTGTATGTGGCGGAGGGCTCCCGTCTGAAAAAGGACGGCAAGGGCGGCGGCTACTATCATCTGGTGCTGCTGGCGGAAAACAATGAGGGCTATCAGAACCTCATCAAGCTGGTTTCCTACGGCTTTATTGACGGCTTCTACTATAAGCCGAGGGTGGACAAGGAGCTGCTGAGAAAATACAGCGGCGGACTGATTGCCTCCA
>JAUNCB010000015.1 GCA_030526765.1 Bacillota bacterium | reverse complement strand
AGAAAAACAAAGTGGTTCTATCCGATTGTATCCATGGCACTGCCCTTTGCATACATTGTCTTTATTCTTATTCAGGCTTCGATCATGAAGATTGATACTTCGATTTTGATCCCCGATACCAATACGCCTCTGATTTATCCGTATTTCTTTATAAATCTCGAAACACAAGGGGGCGGCGGCGTTGCAAAATGGGTGGCAATTCTGCTCATTGCCTTTGTTGTTATGGGTTTTGTGTTCTTCGGGCTCGATAGATGCGGGGAAAAAGACAGGAAATAAATTTGCAGGCAAGTTTGGGAGCCGGTTATGGAGGAGTCCCGTTGTTTCGGTGTTGTGTCTGCACATTCAGACGAAGGTATATTACAGCCATGCATTTGAAATGCATGGCTGTTTTGGCTCTGTCCTTCTGTGCTTTGGCACGGTATAATGAGATTAAAGGATTTCTGATTTGATGAAGGAGATTATTCTATGAATACAAAGAAAAGAGATGTAAAGTTATATAATGTATTATTTCCATTATGGATGTTATTGTTGATTCCTGTGCTGTGGCTGATCGTGATTCCGGGCAATTTCATTATTGACAGTATTGTTTTGCTGGTCAGCATGGCAGCGCTGAAAATCACTGAGAAGAAGCAGTGGTATAAGAAATACATATTGAAAATTTTTCTGTTTGGGATGTTATCCGATGTGATCGGTGCAGCATATATGCTGCTGATGATGGTGGTATTTCGGCTGGGCAACATGGGGGATGAACTGTATTTGACGATTCCCGGGCTTCTGATCTCTGCTGTGATGATCTTTGTGTTTAACTATTTTGTTACATTTAAAAAGATTGACAAGCCGCTGCGGTTTAAACTGGCGATCATATTTGCCGTGGTTACGGCACCGTATACCTTTTTGGTACCGTCCAGCTGGCTGTACGGATAATGCATAAAACAACAGGCTGAGAAAGGATGTGAGCACATGAAGAAAATATTTCGTACAGAATTCACAAAACGAGATAAGACCATCAGCATTGGAGGGATCGGCGGTGCGCTTGTATGCTTTCTGCTGGGAATTTATATAAAGCATAGCCATGTACTGCAGGAGATTTCGGCAGAAGCATGGCAGGAATTCAGTCGGTGGCACCTGATTGGTGACTGTTTTATAGGAATGGGATTTATATTATGTGCCTGTGTTTCTGTCTATTATCTCATTCAGAATATGAAGGCGGAAAAGTAAAAAACTTGACAAATCAATGCATTCGGTCTATTATCAGAAAGTAGTCTTATGTCATTTTAGTCCTTTGCAGAGTGCTGCAAAGGACGTTTTTTTCTACGGGATGTTGAAAAACAGGATACTTTGAGCGTCAGAAATCTGACACAATAAGGAGAAGATAGAAATGAAAAGAATACAGATCAGGAAGCCGGATCTGAAAGCCGGTTTGAAACGTCTGCGGGCAATGCGATGGTCTGATGTGAAGGCAGGCTTTCGGAAGGGGAAGCAATGCAGGGCGGAACGTCTGGAGAAATTCCAAAACAGTACGGCAGGGAAAAAACTTCAGGCATTTTACCAGTGGATCAATCAGTTTTCCTTGATTCTGCATGGAATCTGGGCAATTGTGATCAATTTCAGTATTGAAGCTATGTCCCGTCATTCGGTGGCGGCTGCATGGGAGTATTCCTGTGTATCCACAAAGGCGTTCTTATATAATGCCTTTATGATTTTCATGACATTTTCCATCGTTTATTTGTTTAAACGGCGGGTATTTGCAAGAATCATCCTCAGCATTCTCTGGTTTACGCTGGGGATCGTGAACGGTGTGATGCTTTCCAGAAGAGTAACACCCTTTAATGCACAGGATCTGAAAACCATTTCAGAGGGACTTTCGCTGTTTTCCAATTATTTCAGCAAAACAGAATTGGTCAGCATCGGCGTTGGTGTTGTGCTGGTGGTGCTGTTCTTGGTTTATCTGTGGAAAACCCTTGGCAGATATAAGGAAAAAGTGAATTATCTTTTGTCGATTCTGGTGGTGGCGTCCTCTGTCGGCGGTTATTGGGTGCTGACGGATTATGTGATCGAGCATCGTATCGTTTCCACTTATTTCGCCAATATTGCTTTTGCTTATCAGGATTACGGGCTGCCCTATTGCTTTGCGGCCAGTATTTTCAATACGGGTATTTCCGAGCCGAATGGTTATACAGAAGATATGGTGGCGGAAATTACAGAGGACTTTGCATTTACACAAAGCACGAAGAAAACGGAATTGCTGCCCAATGTATTGGTGGTGCAGCTGGAATCCTTCTTTGATCCAACGGAGCTGAAGGCACTGAAAATGACCACTGACCCGATGCCCCATCTGCGGCAGATGTCGGAGGAATATTCCTCTGGATACTGTCAGGTGCCTTCCATCGGTGCAGGCACGGCGAATACGGAATTTGAGGTCATTACGGGAATGAACCTGCGCTATTTTGGCCCGGGGGAATATCCTTATAAGACTTATCTGAAGGAAAAAACAGCGGAGAGTGCGGCAACGGCGTTCAAAGCCTTCGACTATGGCGCCCATGCGATCCATAACCACAGCGGTAATTTCTACAGCCGTGCGAAGGTGTTTGACCATACCGGCTTTGATACCTTTGTGTGTAAGGAATTTATGAATTTCGACACAACACCCAATGGCTGGGCGAAGGATGAGGTTCTGCTGGAGCATATTGAAGACTGTCTGGATTCTACGGAGCAGCAGGATTTTATCTTTACCATTACCGTGCAGGGTCACGGCAGCTATCCGGAGAAAAAGGTTATCAAAGAACCCCATCTTTACGCATGGGGGATGGAAACAGCGAAGAAGAATAATCAGTGGACCTATTACACAAATCAGGTTTATGAAATGGATCTGTTTGCAAAAAATCTGGTGGATATGATGGAAAAGAGAGGAGAGCCTGCTGTAGTGGTATTCTACGGTGACCATCTGCCTACCATGGGACTTGCACAGGAGGATTTGAAGAGCGAAAGCCTTTTCAACACCAATTATGTGATCTGGGATAATATCGGCCTGGAGAAGGAAGACGGAACCATCCCCACCTATCAGCTGATGGCTGAGGTGATGGATCGTATCGGTCTGCATTCCGGCACGGTATTCAATTATCATCAGCAGCGGATGGGGGATACGGATACGGCAGATTATCTGCTGGATCTGGAACTTTTGCAGTATGACCTTCTGTATGGAAAGCAGTATGCGTATCAGGGAAATCCCCTGCAGATCGGCGGACAGCTGGAAATGGGTGTGCGGGATTCGGAGATTCTTTATCTGAGTGAAAGTCTGGATGGGGAATATACCCTTGTCGGCGAAAACTTTACCAAATGGACGCAGGTTTATGTCAATGGAGAAAAGCGATCCAAGAAATTTGTAAATGAAAACACGATCCGCCTGAGAAAGACGGAACTGAAGGAATGGGATGTTGTGACCGTTTGTCAGGTCGGCTCCAGTGAAACGATCTTCAGATCCTCGGAGGAATATGTATATCTGGAGGGACGTCTGGTTCCTTATACGGAGGAACGTAAGGCGGAAAAACTCCTGCAGACTTATGATGGAGATGCGGAGCGTGTGGCAGCAGAGCTGCGCCAGAAGCAGAGAGAGGGAAAGCGCGCTGAGCTTGGCAAAGGAAAAGCAGAATAAGAAAGAACTAGAAAAAGGATTCTGTCCATATAGGGGGCAGGATCCTTTTTTAACGAAATTTTAACGCCGGTTCGGGAAATAGGTTGACATGGTTTTTAAAACCATGTAAGATATTTTCATGAAATAGATACGGGGTAAATGGAAGAAAGGGCGTTGACCATGAAAAAAATTATACTGGTAGCAGAAACCGGCTCCGATGTGAATGCAGAACTGGCAGCAGAATATGGTGTGGAGATCGTTCCCATGCATGTTTCCTTTGATACGGAAACACTGGATGACGGTGCGTTTCCTGCGGAAAAAATCATTGAATATTATCACAATACGGGAAAACTGCCGAAAACCAGCGGCAGCACCCCTGAGGATTTCGAGAAAAAACTGGATGAGATCCATGAAAAATATCCGGAGGCACAGATCCTTTATCTGGCATATTCTGCCATTACGACCTGTTCCATGCAGAGCTGTGTCCTTGCGGCGGAGGAGAGAGATTATGTAACGATCCTGGATACAAAGCAGGTATCTGCCGGGCAGTGCAATGTGGTGATTGCCATGGCGGAGCTGCTGCGGGATAATCCGGATATGACGATGGAGGAAGCGGTTCTGGCGGCGAATGAACTGATCTCCCGTGCCAATATGTGCTTTATGCCGGATAATCTGGAGTTTTTGCGGGCAGGCGGCCGTGTCAGCAATGTGGCGTTTCTGGGTGCCCGTATTCTGAATCTGCATCCCGTGATCGAGATTCTGGATGGTCAGCTGATGGCAACAAAGAAATATCGCGGCAAAATGAGCAAGGTGGCAGCACAGCTGGTAAAGGATTATGCAGAAAAATATGATCTGGACAGAAATTCTTGTCTGTGGTTTGTTTATGTGGAAGGCTTCTCGGATGAGGTGCGGGCGGCGGCAGAGCAGGCGGCGAGAGAAGCGGGCTTTACAAAAACCAGATGGATCAAGGCGGGCGGTGTCATTACGACCCATGGCGGTCCTGCGGCATTTGGCTTTGCAGGCTTCTCTAAAAAACAGTAAAAATAAGAAAAGATATGCCCGTCTGAAGACGGGCACTTTTATTTTGGCGGGCTTTGTGGTAAAATCACAGTATATTTATGCCCATGGAAAAGCAGAAGCAGCTATGGGGCAGGGTTTGTTTGTGAGAGAAGGAAGATCTGACAGAGAATAAAAGGAGATTATCCATGAATCATTATTTTATCGTGCCGGAAGTGATCTATATCCTTTTGCTGTTATGCAGCTGGATCGCAGCCATGTTTTCCGGGATTGCCTTTGTTTACAGCATACATATGAAAAAGCAGAAGCAGAGTATCCTGCCGTGGGCGGGCATTTTTGCCATCTGTCTGATAATGGTATTTCTGTTGATGAATGGTGTGATCGTGTCGGATAATATGATCGGTTAAGGTGACACTATGACAGAAGCACAGTGGGATAAAAAACTGAAGATCAGAACTATGGGAAGGATCGATTCCCACGCGGATACCTTTCATTATCCTTATGAGCCAACGCCTTACACAGTGCTGGAGCGGCTGGCGGAGCAGGGCTATATCCGAAAGGAGAATATCTTATTGGATTATGGATGCGGAAAAGGGCGTGTCGGTCTGTTTCTGCACTATGCCATCGGCTGCAAAGCCATTGGTCTGGAGTATGATCGGGATATTTTTCTGCAGGCGGAGGAAAACCGAAAAACGGCAGTCAGAGGGCAGGGAGTCACCTTTACCCATGCAGATGCCGCAGCTTTTGTGGTGGAGGATGCAGATCGGTTTTATTTCTTTAACCCTTTTTCTGTGGAGATACTGCAGAGCGTTATGGGGCGGATACAGGAATCCTATTATGAAAAGCCCCGCAGGATGCTGTTGTTTTTTTACTATCCCAATGATGAATATCTTGTTTATCTGATGGCTGTGTATGCCCTTTCCTTTCTGGAGGAGATCGATTGCAGAGATCTGTTTGCAGGAAAGGATGAAAGAGAACGGATACTGGTATTTGAATGGAAATAGAAGCTTTTTTCATTGCAAAAGTGCGGAAAAAGCTTCTTTTTTTGTGCCCAAAAGGAGCGAATGGTTTGTTTTTTCTACCGAATGGCAGAGAAAGAGGAGCGAATGGCAGCTTTTTTGGCGCCAATGGCAAACAGGGAGAAAAAAAGGCATTTCGCGGCGAAAAACAGACCGTCTGTCCGATTCGGTAGCGAAAACATTTTTCGGGGGATATAATGGGTTTCGACAGGGAAAAAGGAAGGGAAGCCGATTTTCCTGTCAGAAAAGATAAGAGAGGGGTGTCCTTTTATGCAGGAAAAAAAGACAATGAAGGTGATCCTTGCGGATCGGGACGGATTTTATTTGCAGCGGCTGAAACGGTGTCTGGAACGGAAGGGCGATATGATTGTGCTGGGGATGACAGACAGAGGGCCGGCATTGCTGGATATGGCTCGGGAACAGCAGCCGGATGTGATCCTGCTGGATATGCTGCTGAGTGAGCGGGATGGCTTCTGGGTACTGGAAAACCTGAAACGGGAAGGAATCAGCTGTGTCTGCATTATGATCTCTGCCATTGACAGCAATAAGCTGGTGCGGCAGGCGATCACGCTGGGAGCGGATTATTATATGGCAAAGCCCATTCAGGGAGAGCTGCTGACAGAACGGATCCATCAGCTTCTGGAGAATGAGACGGAAAACAGGCGGGAGGAAAAGGTACAGGAGGCTGTGGAAACCGTCTTTCGAGATCTGGAGGGAGAGGTATCTGTTCTGCTGAGCCGCATGGGGATTTCTGCCAGCATCAAGGGCTATCATTTCATTCGCAGTGCGGTTGTGATGGCGGTAGAGGATCAGGAGGCACTGGTCGGTATCACGAAGGGACTTTATCCCGATATCGCAAAACGCTATAAAACAACAGCCAGTAAGGTGGAGCGTGCCATTCGCCATGCCATTGAAAGTGCGTGGAAAAAGAATGGGGCGGCCGTATATTTTGAGGTGGCGGGCTATCTGCCGTCAGATAAGCCGACCAATGGACAGTTTATTGCGGTTTTGTCCGAATATTTTCGTTTGCATGAGGAGAGGCCGAAAAAAATCAGTTGAGAAGGGTGCGAAAGCATCCTTTTCTTTTTGGAAAAAATATTGTAATTCTCAGAAGAAGGGTATAAAATAAAAAAATGTGAAATATCGAAATTTCAGAAAGAAAAGAGGAAAAAGAGATGGAAAAAAGTGCAAAACGTATCATTATAAAAGGGGTTGCTTCCATGATTTTTGTGGCGTTGGCAGGATTCTTCCTGTTCAACGGATTCGGTAAGCATCCTTATACCTTTGAAGAACTGGAATCTGTTTTTCGGGCAAAGGCGGCGGAGCAGAATGTAGTCGGCTATGGCGAGGAGCAGTTGAAATCTGCGGAATATGGCAACAGCATCACCTTTGTTATGCAGACGGAGGACGGGGAAAGAGCCTGTGGGACCTATGCCAGAAGTATGTTCTTCAATAAATATAAGGAGATCAATTTCTATTCCGGTGTGAATGGGGTTCTGGCTCTGGACGAAATGACATATCAGGTCAGTGACGGTGTGATCGGATATGAGGTAACGGTACAGTTTGGTGAGGAAATCGGGATTGACCTCAGTGATGAGGTACAGCCTGTGATGTATATGAAATTTATGTCTGTATGTATTCTGGCAATGGGTGTGTTTGGGGTAAAAATATTCCTGAACAGACGCAGCAGATAACAAAAGAAAAGGAACAAGAGGTGAACAGAAATGGAATTATCCAAAAGAGCAATGAGCATTAAAGCATCTACTACAATGGCGATCTCCTCCCGTGCGGCGGAACTGAAGGCGGCAGGCCTGCCTGTGATCGCTTTTGGTGCGGGGGAACCGGATTTTGATACACCGGAGCATATCCGTCAGGCGGGGATCGATGCAATTCATAGCGGTCAGACACGCTATACCCCTGCGGCAGGGACACCTGCCCTCAGACAGGCGGTCTGCGATAAGCTGAAAAGAGAGAATGGACTGGATTACGAGCAGGCACAGATCGTTATCAGTAACGGTGCAAAGCATTCCCTGATGAATGCGTTTCTGGCGATCCTGAATGAAGGGGAAGAGGTTATCATTCCTGCGCCCTTCTGGCTGAGCTATGCGGAAATGGTTCGTATTGCAGGCGGTGTTCCTGTTATCATCCATACCAAAAAGGAAAACCAGTTCATGATGACAAAAGAGGAACTGGAAGCTGCTTATACGGAAAAAACAAAGGCTGTGGTGCTGACAAGCCCCTCCAATCCCACCGGTCAGGTGATGGATCGGGCGGATCTGCAGATGGTGGCAGACTTTGCCGTGGAAAAGGATATTCTGGTGATTTCCGATGAGATTTACGAAAAACTGATCTACGATGCAGATAAGGAACATATCAGCATTGCCTCTCTGGGCAAGGAGATCTATGACAGAACCATTATCGTGAATGGGGTATCCAAAAGCTATGCCATGACAGGCTGGAGAATCGGCTATACAGCAGCACCCCATGCAATTTCCAAGCTGATGGCATCCCTGCAGTCTCATATGGCATCTAATCCGAACTCCATTGCACAGGCGGCAACGGTGGCGGCACTGAATGGGTCTCAGGATTGCGTAAAGGAAATGTGCGTGGAATTCAAAAAGCGCAGAGATTATATTTTTGAAAGAGAAGAAGCGATCCCTATGTTGCAGGCATTGAAGCCTCAGGGGGCATTCTATCTGTTTGCGGATGTTTCGGGCACCTACGGGAAAAACAGCAATGGCACAGTGATCCGCTCTGCGGCAGATTTTGCAGCGGCTCTTCTGGATCAGAAATATGTGGCAGTGGTACCCTGTGCAGATTTCGGTATGCCTGACTATATTCGCCTTTCCTATGCAACCAGTCTGGAAAACATTCGGGAAGGGATGGATCGTATCGAAGCAATGGTGAAGGAACTGAAGGACTGAAGATAGGTTCGGGGAGAGAATTTGGATGAGCTATGAGGTTTTGGAAAGCAAAGTGACCCATAAGGGAATGCTGGTAACGGTGACCATGGATAAGATTGCCATGCCCGACGGCAATGCTGCCTACAGAGAATCTGTGATCCGCGGGAAAAATGCGGCTGCAGTGCTGCCTGTGGACGAGGATGGGACACTGATTTTTGTTCGTCAGTACAGACATGCGTTTCAGGAAATGATGCTGGAAATTCCGGCGGGCGTACTGGAGGATGACGAGGATCCTGCGGAAGGGATCGCACGGGAGCTGGAGGAGGAAACAGGAAAGAAGGCGGGTAAACTGGAATTTATCTGCGAGATGTATCCTACCGTAGGCTATTGCTCCGAGCGGATCCAGCTGTTTATTGCAACAGAGCTGACAGAGGGGGTACAGCACCTGGATCCCGATGAATTTGTTGAGATCGAAAGATATACTCTGGAGGAAGCGCTGGAAATGATCGCAAAGGGCGAGATCAAGGACGGAAAGACCATTGCAGCCCTTTATGCATGGGCTTTGAAAAAGAAAGAAGCATAAATCCATTCCGATAGAAATACCCTGTAGCAGGGGGGGATGGACATGAAGAAAAAACAGGACACAGACAGGCAGAAGATATTTTATATCGTCTGTCTGTTTTTTTTACTGGGAACGGCAGGCGGGGCAGCGGCTGCAAACCTTCTGCCCATGGAGGAGCAGGGAGAGATTATGCTGTTTTTACAGCAGATGGAGGAGGGACAGGCAGTTCCTTCCTTTGGGCGGATTCTCTGGAAATATCTGAAATATGTGCTGCTCATCTGGCTGGGAGGCTGGATGCAGATGGGACTGTTTCTTTCGGGGGCGGTATATCTGTTCTGCAGTGCATCGCTGGGCTTCACAGCGGCAATGCTGCTGGTGACCTATGGCGGCAGAGGAATTGTTCTTGTAGCAGGCTTGCTTTTGCCGCAGAATCTATTGCTGATTCCCGCCTATGTACTGATGATGTGGGCTGCCTTGTATTATATGTTCCATTGGCAGGAGGCAGAGGGAAAGCGTGGGCTGAAACGGGAACGCAGAAGAAAACAGACGGAATATTGTATTCTTTTCGGTGGAGCGGTACTGCTTCTGGCAGGGGCTTCGGGGGTGGAATTCTTACTTTTATCCTTCTGAAAGACAGGAATTTGGTGGAAAAACCCATTTTTTAATGGATTTTTTAACTTTTTGAGAGGGTATTTTGCAAAAAAGTTCACAAAAATTTCACATTTTTTACATTTTTGTGACAAAGCGGTCGACAAGATTAAAAAAACTAAGTATAATTTAAGATACTATGAACGAAAGGAATTGTTTCTATGGAACAGAGTCTTGTTGATTTTACCGAATATCTGCGGAATGAAAAAAAATCATCTGAGAATACCGTTCTGTCTTATGCCAGAGATATTCGGGGCTTTTGCGGATTCATGAGGGAATCCGGGGTCCTGGATCCTGCAAAGGTGAACCGTACGAATGTGATGGCGTATGTCTATGAACTGCAGAAGCAGCATAAGGCAGGGGCAACTGTGTCCAGAAATATTGCGTCTATTCGTTCTTTTTTTCAGTTCCTTCAAAGAAAAGGACGGGTAACGGAAAACCCCGCTATGGAACTGGAGCTGCCCAAGGTGGAGAAAAAGATACCCGAGATCCTTTCTCTGGAAAAGGTGGAGCTGCTGCTGGAGCAGCCCTGCGGAGAAGAGGATAAGGAAGTGCGGGATAAGGCGATGCTGGAGCTCTTGTATGCAACAGGGATCAGAGTAACAGAGTTGATTTCCCTGAAGGTGGAGGACATTAACCTTTCTCTGGAATATATCCGCTGCGGCGGTGAGAATAAAAGCAGAATCATTCCCATTGGGGCACAGGCAAAGTTCTCTCTGCACAGATATATGGATAAGGTGCGGGAGCATATGGTGCTTCGTCCCGATGAAGAGGTTTTGTTTGTAAACTGCAACGGCAAGCCCATGACAAGACAGGGCTTCTGGAAAATCATCAAGGCTTATGCAAAGAAGGCAGGGATAGAGGAGGATATCACACCTCATATGCTGCGCCATTCCTTTGCGGCCCATCTGATCGAAAATGGAGCAGACCTGCGCTCGGTGCAGGAAATGCTGGGACATTCCGATATTTCCACCACACAGATCTATACAAAGCTGACGAATCAGAAGCTGAAAAATGTGTATGCAAAGGCACATCCCCGTGCCTGATGATAGAAGAATCAAAGAAGGAGTGTAAAATGAGAGATCATTTTACACTCCTTTTCTTATGCCGTTCAGGGCAGATCATTTTTTACCAGATATTTTTCACCCATGAGATCATCGTAGGTCAGAAGCTCATGCAGACGGATATAGTCATTGGTCTTCATTTTGTTTTCCTCTGTGGAATACAGCTCATAATAAGGGCTGATCACAGGGCAGGTGTCATACAGATCCAGAAGGAAATTGGTTCTGGTGTGCTCCGGTGCGCCGATATAATCGCACAGAAGGGCAGGCAGCAGATAGGGAGATACGGGAACCTCCTCCGCAGGATATTCTCTGCCGGTATCATAGTTTGTAAAGATGACATAGGGCGTAGAGAACATGGTGTATTTTTCTTCCTCTGTCCAGTCGGCAGAGCTGGAGCTGTGGATGTTTCCTGTGGA
>JAUNCB010000234.1 GCA_030526765.1 Bacillota bacterium | reverse complement strand
TGATGGGAATGGGTTCGCCCCAGTATCTCTGTCTGGAGAATACCCAGTCACGCAGCTTGTAGTTTACCGTCTTTTTGCCCCAGCCCTTTTCTTCCATGATGAAAGGAACCTTCTGTTTTGCTTCTGTTACAGTCATGCCGTTCCATTCTTCGGAATTCACAACGATACCTTCGCCTGCAAATGCTTCTTCCATCACTTCGGGAAGTTCTGCATCCAGAGGCTTGATAACAGGGATGATGGGCATATTGAATTTCTTTGCAAAAGCAAAGTCACGTTCGTCATGAGCAGGTACACACATAACTGCACCTGTACCATAGTCAGCCAGTACATAGTCTGCTACCCAGATTTCGATTTCCTTGCCGTTTACAGGGTTGATACAGTAGGAGCCTGTGAATGCACCTGTTTTTTCCTTATCTGTCATACGGTCTACAGAGGATTTTACAGAAGCATCAAAGCAATATTTATCTACCGCTTCCTTGCATTCGGGTTTTACCAGAGGTGCCAGACCTGCATATTCGGGAGCCAGAACCATAAAGGTACAGCCATATAATGTATCGGGTCTTGTGGTATAAACAGTGATCACTTCATCAGAGCCAACAACCTTGAAATCAACCTCAGCACCATAGGATTTGCCGATCCAGTCAGACTGCATTTTCTTAACCTTTTCGGACCAGTCCAGTTTATTCAGATCTTCCAGCAGTCTGTCTGCGTATGCTGTGATCTTCAGCATCCACTGACGCAGGTTTTTCTTTGTTACAACGGAACCGCAGCGTTCACAGGTACCGCCTGCCGCTTCTTCGTTTGCCAGAACGCATTTACAGCTGGGACACCAGTTCAGGGGCATTTCCTTTTCATAAGCCAGACCCATTTTGAACATCTGAACAAAGATCCACTGTGTCCATTTATAATAACCGGGATCTGTTGTATCTACTTCCTTATCCCAATCATACAGAGCAGAAATCTCATGCAGCTGTCTTTTTACGTTTGCAATATTTTCCGCTGTGGAAATGCGGGGATGTGTATTTGTTTTGATGGCATAGTTTTCTGCGGGCAGACCGAATGCGTCCCAACCCATGGGATGCAGCACCTGATAGCCCTGCAGCACCTTATAACGGCTCACTACGTCGGAAAGTACATACCCTCTCCAATGACCTACATGCAGACCGGAGCCGGAAGGATAAGGGAACATATCCAGACAATAAAATCTGGGTTTTACGTCATCTTCCTTGTTGATGGGGTTTTTCTCCCACTCCGCACGCCATTTCTTTTCGATGTCTCTGAAATTATAGCGACTGTCCATACGAAATTCCTCCTTAAAAACCATTTATTTCTTTTTTCGGTAGAACTAAAAAGCCCCTCCGCCTCAGTTAGAGACGAAGGGACACTCCGTGTTACCACTCTAGTTTGCCCATTCTCCTTTGGGCACACTCAAAGCCTTTAACGGGGGCAACCGCTGTATTCTACCGGCAGAACGCTTTCGATACAGGACTCCAAGGCCAGTTCTGACTTTCCTATCTGCCGATTCACACCAACCATCGGCTCTCTGAAAGTATCCGAAAATCATACTATTCCTTTTCAATGTCTTTACACAGATACATTTATAACATATTTACCAAAAGAAATCAAGCATTTTTATCCATTTCATGAATGTATACATGAATAAAGGCTTATATTTTGTTATACTGCTTCATTCTGATCAAATTGATTTGTATACAGTTGATAATAAAAACCCTTTTTCTCCATCAGCTGCTGATGGTTGCCTCTTTCTATGATCTCACCGTGATTTACAACGGCGATCAGGTCTGCATCCTTAATGGTGCTGAGACGATGGGCAATGACAAAATTTGTTCTGCCCTTCATCAGATTATGCATTGCCTCCTGTATTTTTACCTCCGTTCTGGTATCCACACTGCTGGTGGCTTCATCCAGAATCAGTACAGAAGGATTGGCAAGGATAGCACGGGCAATGGAGATCATCTGCCGCTGCCCCTGGCTGAGGTTTCCGCCGCCGTCTGTCAGCATGGTATCATAGCCGTCGGGCAGTCTGCGGATAAATTCATGGGCATTGGCGAGCTTTGCAGCCGCTTCGATCTCATCGTTTGTGGCATTCAGCCTGCCATAGCGGATATTTTCCCGAATGGAATCCGTAAAAAGATAGGTATCCTGCAAAACGATGCTGAGGGCGGAACGAAGGCTGTCCCGCTTTGTTTTGTAGATATCATGGCCGTCGATGGTGATGGTTCCGCTGTCAATATCATAGAAGCGGGTCAGCAGATTGATGATGGTCGTTTTCCCTGCCCCCGTCGGCCCGACAAAGGCAATGGTCTGCCCCGGTCTTGCATAAAGATTCACATGCTTCAGGATGGGATGTCCTTTCTCATAGGAGAAATTCACATCTGTCAGCACAACATCCCCCTCAATTTCACCCATTTCATAGGCATCTGCCGCATCGGGAAGCTCCTCTTCCTCATCCAGTACTTCAAAGACACGCTCTGCCCCTGCCATGGCAGAGAGGATCATATTCACCTGATTGGCCAGCTCCGTCAGCGGACGGGCAAACTGCTTGGAATAAATGATAAAGTTAGAGATGGTACCCAGCGTCATTGCGCCGCCTGTCACCATCAGAACTGCACCCACTGCCACAACAACAGCATAGGTCATATTATTCAGAGCTGTCATGATAGGGCCAATGGAACCGGAAAAATACTCTGCCCGCAGACTGACATGGAGCAGATTGTCATTCAGTGTTTCAAAGGTTCTGATTTCTTCCTCCTCCCGACAGAAAACCTTAACAACCTTCTGTCCGGAAATGATCTCTTCAATATGTCCGTTCAGTTCCCCCAGACACTGCTGCTTTTCCTTAAAATATTTTCTGGAATGGGTGGTTACCCATTTGGTAGATACCATGATCACAGG
>JAUNCB010000233.1 GCA_030526765.1 Bacillota bacterium | reverse complement strand
TAAGGCTGCCGCAGAGTATCTGCCTGTTCGGGAGCTTTCCAGAACGGCGAACGGCGAGCTTCCGAAAAAGGATAAAATCGCTTTTGAACAGTATGTGCAGGGCTTTTATTTCCAGAAGATCCTTCGTGCAGCAAATCTTCGTCTGAAGGACATGACAGAAGGAAGATATGTGCTGCTGCATGCAGAAAAAGCGTCCAATAAACGCTCTCAGGCAGGGCTGGAAATTGAAGTAATGGATCACTACACAGGAAAAAGCCGTTCTGTCCGTTCTCTTTCGGGTGGGGAAGCTTTTAAGGCATCCCTCAGCCTGGCACTTGGTCTTTCCGATGTGATCCAATCTCATGCGGGCGGTGTGCGGATCGATGCCATGTTTATTGATGAGGGCTTCGGTTCCTTGGATGACCGCTCCAGAGAGCAGGCTGTGGAGGTATTGCAGAAGCTTTCCGGAGGAGACAGACTGATCGGTATCATTTCCCATGTTTCCGAGCTGAAGGAATCCATTGAGCGAAAAATAATAGTGAAAAAAGGAACGAAGGGCAGCACCATTGAGCTAAAAGGATAAAAGGGGAAAAGCGGTAGGAGCAAATTTTCTTTCCGCAGCATAATAAGATTGTCCTGCTGGCGGAAGTATGATAAAATAACTGTATACAATATATTCATAAACTTTTTAATACGAAAGGATGAATCAAATGGATTGGAGAACAACTTATAAAGACAAGATCATGACTGCAGATGAGGCAGTCCGTCATATTAAATCCGGCGACCATATCACGGTTGCAGAGGTAGGCTCTCAGCCCTATGCGCTGACAGAAGCACTGGAAAGAAACTATGAGCATCTGGAAAATGTAGAAGTGCATTATCTGCTTTCTCTGGGAAATCCTCCCGCTGCAAAACCCGGCATGGAAAAGCATGTACGCTTCCACGGTATGTTTCTGAGCGGCCCCACAAGACATCTGGTAGCGGAAGGCAGAGGGGAATTCATGCCCTGCTTCTTCCATCAGTATCCTAAAATGGTGCTTTCCAGAGGTGGCGTAGATGTTATGATGATCTCTATTTCCGCACCCGATAAGCACGGCTTCTGTTCCATCGGTACAGGGGTTGACCATATCCCTACCATGAAAAATCATGCAAAACTGATCATCGCACAGATGAACAACAACATTCCCAGAGTTATGGGTAACTCCTTCGTTCATCTGAGAGATGTGGATATTATCGTAGAAGAAGACAGACCCATCCCCGAACTGCCCGGTGCACCCATCACTGATGTGGAAAGAAAGATCGGGGAATACTGTGCGTCTCTGGTAAACGACGGGGACACACTGCAGTTGGGCATTGGCGGTATTCCCGATGCAGTTGTTACATTCCTGAAGGATAAAAAAGATCTGGGTCTGCATACAGAAATGGCAGCAGACGGTATCGTTGATCTGATCAAAGCGGGTATCATCAATAACAAAAAGAAAACACTGCACCCCGGCAAATGTATCGCTACCTTTGCAGCAGGCTCTCAAAAGCTGTATGATTTCCTGGATGATAACCCGAATTTCGAGCTGCACGGCGTAGACTATGTAAATGATCCCACTGTGATCGCAATGAATGATAACATGGTATCCATCAACTCCTGTATTCAGGTAGATCTGACAGGCCAGATCAATGCAGAGGTTGTAAAAGGAATGCAGTTCAGCGGCGTTGGCGGTCAGGTAGACTTCATTCGCGGCGCACGCATGTCTAAAGGCGGCCGTTCCATCATTGCCCTGCCTTCCACAGCCGCAAAGGGCACTATTTCCAAAATCGTTCCCTTCCTGGATCATGGCGCAGCAGTGACAACATCGAGAATGGATGTGGATTATATCGTAACAGAATACGGTATTGCACATCTGTGGGGCAAAACCCTGCGGGAAAGAGCAAGAGCACTGATCTCCATTGCACATCCCGATTTCAGAGCATCCCTTGCAGAAGAATATAAAACTCGTTTTGGCGAAACACTGGAAATCTGATACAAACACGAAAAGCATCCAAAAAGCACCCGAATGGGTGCTTTTTTACGTAAATTTAACAGAATCTTAACAGCGGCAGGATTTCTCCGAAACAAAGGCCATTATACAATGGAAAAAAGCATATTTCTATGCGGAAAGGGGGATCATCATGACAAAAAGAAGCGTGTTTTGTATTTTTATCGTTTTTGCAATGGTGTTATCTGCCTGCTCCGCTCCCACGAAAAAAATGCAGACAACGGAAAGTGTCCGTGCAGCGATCATGCGACTGGAGAAGATGACAGGAAATGTTTCCGTATTTGAAATGGGGGAACGACTTTTTTATATCATTGAAAAAATGCGTCTGTACAGCGGATATTCCGTCAGAACTGAGGCGGAAAGCTCTGCGCATATCAGTCTGGATGAATCCAAGGTAGTCCAGCTGGATGAACACAGTGATGTCAAAATAGAAAGCGGCGGTTCGGATATTCTGCTTTCGCTTTCTGCGGGAAATATGTTTTTCCATGTGGATAAGCCCCTGCAGGAAAAAGAATCCTTTCAGATCAGAACCTCCAATGCCATTGTAGGCATTCGAGGCACCTCGGGATTTGTTGTCAGCAAAAATCAGGACGAAAGCACACTGTATCTGATGACAGGAAAAGCAGAGATTACCGCAACCTCGCCTGTTACAGGAGAAATAAAGCAGGAAACGATCCTGCCCGGTGAAAGGGTAACAGTTTATAAGAATGAACCTGCACAGAATGAAGAGCAGCTGCGCATTGTGAAAGACACTTATACGGAAAAAGATGTTCTGAAGCTGGCAACGGATTATCTGAATCAGCATGATACTCTCCGAGGTCAATTTGAAGCCGAAACTGATTTCGACTGGGAAGAGATCTTTGATGATGATGACGATGATGGAGATTTCGATTATGATGACGACAATTATG
>JAUNCB010000232.1 GCA_030526765.1 Bacillota bacterium | reverse complement strand
CAGATTCGGCAAAAGCTTTCCGCACCTGACTCTTCTCATTTCCTGTATTTTCCTGCCCCGACATGCAGAATTATTTCTTGCAATTCTTCTGCTTTCCTGTTAATATAAAAGTCTGCGGTTTTTTGCCGCAAGAATGCACTTTATAAGGGTCTGTTAAGAAAATCCCGCTATTTTCTTAAAACAACATACTTTCTGAAATCAGAACGTATGCTTTGCGAAAGTGCTCAGTATAAAGAAGTCGAAGAAAACTGCCTGCGGCAGAACGATATGCGTTCACAGGAGTCCCCCCTCCTATGAGAATGGTCTTGTTTTTCGTTTTTCTTCGGCTTCGGATAACAGAAACCGAGGAAAAGAAAGGAAA
The DNA here is from genome assembly GCA_030526765.1 of Bacillota bacterium. Lineage (GTDB taxonomy): Bacteria > Bacillota > Clostridia > Lachnospirales > Anaerotignaceae > Anaerotignum_A. The sequence continues at coordinate 2,567 of JAUNCB010000232.1, read as the reverse complement.
AACATTATGGAACACATTAAATTTGAAGAAATGAATCTCTCTGACGAGATCCTTCGTGCTGTTCTGGATATGGGCTTTGAAGAAGCCACTCCCATCCAGTCTCAGGCGATCCCCGTTGTGCTGGAAGGCAAGGACATCATTGGTCAGTCCCAGACAGGTACAGGCAAAACTGCCGCTTTCGGTATCCCCTGTCTGGAGCGTATCGATCCCGAGGACAGACGACTGCAGGCAATGATCCTCTGCCCTACCAGAGAACTGGCCATTCAGGTATCGGAAGAATTCCGCAAGCTTCTGAAATATAAAGACAATATCCGTGTACTGCCCATCTACGGCGGCCAGCCCATCGACAGACAGATTGCCGCTCTGAAAAAGGGTGCGCAGGTTGTCATCGGCACACCCGGCCGTGTCATGGACCACATGAGAAGAAGAACCATCAAAGCAGAAACCGTACAGATGATGATTCTGGACGAGGCAGATGAAATGCTGGATATGGGCTTCAGAGAGGATATCGAAACCATTCTGGTAAAGATCCCTGAGGATCACCAGACACTGCTCTTCTCCGCAACCCTCTCCCCCGAAATTCTGGACATTACAAAGCGTTTCCAGAGAGACCCCGAATTCATCAAAATCGTTCGGAAAGAACTGACCGTGCCCAGCATCGAACAGTATTATTTCGATGTAAAGGAAAAATCCAAGCTGGATGCCCTGTGTCGTATCATGGATGTATACGATCCCAATCTGGCAATGGTATTCTGCAATACCAAAAAACGCGTAGACGATCTGGTGGAAATGCTGCAGGGCAGAGGCTACTTTGCAGAAGGTCTGCATGGTGACCTGAAGCAGCCTCAGCGTGACAAGGTAATGCAGAAATTCCGTAACGGTACCATCGAAATTCTGGTTGCTACAGATGTGGCTGCCAGAGGTCTGGATATTGATGACATTGATATCGTATTCAACTACGATGTGCCTCAGGACGAAGAATACTATGTACACCGTATCGGTCGTACCGGCCGTGCAGGCAAAAGCGGCAAAGCCTTCACCTTCTGTGTCGGCAAGGAAATCTATAAGCTGCGTGACATCATGCGCTACACCAAAACAAAGATCGTACAGCAGAAGCTGCCTACACTGAGCGATGTGGAGGAACTGAAGACACGCTTCTTCCTGGAAAAAATCAAAGGCATCATTGAAGAAGGCCATCTGACAAAATACATCCATATGGTAGACAGACTGATGGAGGAAGAATATACAAGCATCGACATTGCTGCGGCTCTGCTGAAAAACCATCTGGCTGATGCCATCGCCGACGATATTGATGCCATCGAAGATATCAACTTCAATGGTACAGAATTCTACGGCGGCGAAGGGGAAACCATGGTTCGCCTGTTCATCAACGCAGGGAAGAAAAACAAAATCCGTGCAAAGGACATCGTAGGCGCCATTGCCAACGAAGCAGGCGTTCCCGGTAAAACACTGGGCTCCATCGACCTGTATGATGATTATACCTTTGTGGATGTTCCCAGCGAATTTGTAAGAGACATCCTGCACGGTATGAAAAATGCGAAGATCAAAGGCAAAAAGGTGCATATTGAAATCGCAAAAAAAGAAAAAACATACGGTAAAAAAGGCAGATAATCAATAAGGGTGTTCCCAGATGGGAACACCCTGTTTTTATTGCAATCCTGTTTTTTCTTTATACATTGCCAGATCCCTGTTCCAGCTTTCGCTGATGACAGGATCGTTTCTGTGATCGGGCAGGTCATACTTTTCATCCAGCCAGTCTCCCAGCCAGTCGGAAACCTTGACCACACCGGTCAGGTTCATATGTCCCTGATCGTAATAATCCACCTGTGGATCCAGCCCCAGCTGACTTCTGTATTCCTCTCTGTCAAGATCAAGATATACCGCACCATTTTCATCAGCAAACTGTTCTACCGCCATGCTCTGTTCGTATGTCCATGCCATTTTGGGCAGATGCAGCAGCACCACGGGAATATCCTTTTCCTTGCACAACGCAATGGATTTTTCGATATAACTTTCTGCACTTTCGTTGAAGGCAGGTGCCGCTGTCCCTGTAGGCTTCATGAAATTTTCGGGATATTCCTGCGGAGAAATCTCCCTCAGATACACATTCCCCTTTTTGAAGGAATGCTCCAGCAAGGGTGTCGGCTCGTCCTCCGCCAGATCGATCTCCTTCCAGCGGTCATGATAGCGCATCAGCGGGAAGGCGTAGGAAAGCATGGACTGTCTTTCATCTGCCGCAGTGACCTCACGGATGATATCCAGCTTATATCCGGACATCTTCATACCATCCAATCCTCGCCTTAAGTCCCCTTCTCTTTCCGCATAATCATAATCCAGAAAAATATTGTCGCAGAGAAGCACAACCAGCTCAGGATCCTGATATTTCAGGGATTCCGCCAGCAAACCATAGGAAACAGAAGGTGCCTGCAGCGCAGAGGCACGCACATAGCCCGTAAAGCCATGCTCCTCCCACATCAGCATAGGAGAAACCCCGCGCAGCAGCGGACTGCTGCCCACATAAAGCACATCAATGGTATCCTTCGGTT
>JAUNCB010000231.1 GCA_030526765.1 Bacillota bacterium | reverse complement strand
TCTATCGTAGACAGACTGGGTTGCCACCCCGTGGCAGTTACACTGCCTATCGGAGCTGAAAGTGATTTCAGAGGTATCATCGATCTGATGAAAATGAAAGCTTACTTCTATGAAAATGCAACAGGTACAGAAGTAGACGAAGATGAAATCCCTGCTGAATACATGGAACAGGCTGAAGAATACAGAGCGATCATGGTAGAAACAATCGCAGAAACAGATGACGAGCTGATGGAAAAATTCTTCGCAGAAGAAGAAATCTCCGAAGCTGAACTGAAAACTGCACTGCGTAAAGCATGTATCAACTGTGACCTGATGCCCGTAATGTGCGGTTCCGCATACAGAAATAAAGGCGTTCAGAAACTGCTGGACGGCGTTATTGAATATATGCCCGCACCCACAGATATCCCTGCAATCAAGGGTACAGACCCTGCAACAGGTGAAGAAGTGGAAAGACACGCTTCCGACGAAGAGCCCTTCTCTGCTCTGGTATTCAAAGTAATGAATGACCCCTTCGTAGGTAAGCTGGCATTCTTCCGTGTGTACTCCGGTACACTGGATTCCGGCACATACGTTTACAACTCCACAAAGGGTGGCAAAAAAGAACGTGTAGGCCGTATCCTGCAGATGCACGCAAATCACAGAGAAGAAATCGACAAGGTTTACTCCGGTGATATCGCTGCTGCTGTAGGTTTCAAAATTTCCACAACAGGTGACACAATCTGCCACGAAGATCACGAAGTAATCCTGGAATCCATGGTATTCCCCGAACCCGTTATCTCCGTTGCGATCGAACCCAAAACAAAAGCTGGCCGTGATAAAATGGGTATGGCTCTGGCAAAACTGGCAGAAGAAGACCCTACATTCAAAACATACACAGACGGCGAAACAGGCGATACAATCATCTCCGGTATGGGTGAACTGCATCTGGAAATCATCGTTGACCGTCTGCTGAGAGAATTCAAGGTAGAAGCAAACGTTGGTGCTCCTCAGGTAGCTTACAAAGAAACATTCCGTAAGGAAGTTGACGTTGAAGGTAAATTCGTTCGTCAGTCCGGTGGTCGTGGTCAGTATGGTCACTGTAAAGTACGTTTCTATCCCATCCCCACAGATGCGGAAAACAACTACGAATTCGTAAATGCGACAGTTGGTGGTTCTATTCCTAAAGAATACATCCCCGCTATCGATAAAGGTATTCAGCAGGCAATGCAGAGCGGTATCCTGGGCGGCTATCCCGTACTGGGCGTTAAGGCTGAAGTTTACGATGGTTCCTACCATGACGTTGACTCCTCCGAATCCGCTTACCAGATCGCTGGTTCCATGGCTTTCAAAGAAGCGATGAGAAAAGGTGATGCAGTTCTGCTGGAACCCATCATGAAAGTAACAGTAACAGTACCCGAAGATTACATGGGCGACGTTATCGGTGACATCAACTCCCGTCGTGGCCGTATCGAAGGTATGGAAGCTAGAACAAACGCACAGGTAATTCATTCCTATGTTCCTCTGGCTGAAATGTTCGGTTACTCCACAGACCTGCGTTCCAAAACACAGGGCCGTGGTAACTATGTAATGGAAGTTGACCATTACGAACCCTGCCCTAAATCCGTACAGGAAAAAGTACTGGAAGGCAAGAAATAATTTCAGAAAAAAGATGATCAATGAACGCAGAGGGTGGCTGCCTGCAGACATCTTTCTGCGGACATTGAGGAATGGGAATTGCAGAAACATGGAAGATGTGCGAAGCACAGAACGATTGGTTTGTGGTTCACCATAATAAGGGCAAATGCCAAAAATACTGTTTATAAATGGATTTTTGGTATTGCAAAAAGACGAGAAGTCTAATATAATGAGAGTTGATGAGTGCATCATAAAAAGGGTGTAACTTGACTCATAAAAAGAATCTAATTAAATTTATTAGGAGGAGATTCCAATGGCAAAGGCAAAATTTGAAAGAACCAAACCCCATATGAATATCGGTACTATCGGTCACGTTGACCATGGTAAAACAACTCTGACTGCAGCAATCACAAAAACACTGCACGAAAGATATCAGATCGGTGAAGCTGTTGCTTTCGAAAACATCGACAAAGCTCCCGAAGAAAGAGAACGTGGTATCACAATCTCCACAGCTCACGTTGAATACGAAACACCCAACAGACACTATGCTCACGTTGACTGCCCTGGCCACGCTGACTATGTTAAAAACATGATCACAGGTGCTGCTCAGATGGACGGTGCTATCCTGGTAGTAGCTGCTACAGACGGTCCTATGGCTCAGACAAGAGAACACATCCTGCTGTCCAGACAGGTAGGCGTTCCTTACATCGTTGTATTCATGAACAAATGTGACATGGTAGACGACGAAGAACTGCTGGATCTGGTTGAAATGGAAATCAGAGATCTGCTGAGCGAATATGAATTCCCCGGCGATGATACACCCATCATCCGTGGTTCCGCTTTCCAGGCTCTGCAGGATCCTCAGTGCGCATGGGGCGACAAGATTCTGGAACTGTTCAACGAAATCGAAGCTTACATTCCTACACCCGAACGTGACACAGACAAACCTTTCCTGATGCCCGTCGAAGACGTATTCTCCATCACAGGTCGTGGTACAGTAGCAACAGGTAGAGTAGAATCCGGCGTTGTTAAAGTACAGGACGAAGTTGAAATCGTTGGTCTGACAGAAGAAATCAGAAAAGTAGTAGTTACAGGCGTAGAAATGTTCCGTAAACTGCTGGATCAGGCTGAAGCTGGTGACAACATCGGTGTTCTGCTGAGAGGTGTTCAGAGAAGCGAAATCGAAAGAGGTCAGGTTCTGGCTAAACCCGGTTCCATCACACCTCACACAAAATTCAAAGCACAGGTTTACGTTCTGTCCAAAGAAGAAGGTGGCCGTCATACACCTTTCTTCAACAACTACAGACCTCAGTTCTACTTCA
>JAUNCB010000230.1 GCA_030526765.1 Bacillota bacterium | reverse complement strand
GGGCTGTCCTCCAGAATATGTACGATCAGCATTCCGCCCATGCCCGCCATAATAGCCGTTTCCGCCTCACCCGGCAGAAGGGGGGTCAGCCCGCTGCCCAAACGGGTCTCGATCACATTTCCCGCTCCGTACTGAGCAATATTCTGTCTGCATTTTTCCAGAGGCCCCTTCCGCACATCACAGGCATAGGCTTTTTTGATTTTTCCCTGTTTATATAAGTAAATGGGCACATAGCCGTGGTCCGTACCGATGTCTGCGATCACATCATGAGTCACCAGACCTGCGACCAGCTCCAGTCGTTTTGAAATATCCATACTGTTCCTCTTTCTTGCAAAAAAGGGCGTACAACAACTTGTCCGCCCTCTTCATCTCTTGAAAAACCTTCGTTTTTCTCCGCTTATTCAAGATAATCCTTCAGTTTTTTGCTTCTGCTGGGATGACGCAGCTTACGCAGTGCCTTTGCTTCGATCTGACGGATACGTTCTCTGGTAACATTAAATTCCTTACCAACTTCCTCCAGTGTTCTTGCTCTGCCGTCATCCAGACCAAAGCGCAGACGCAGCACCTTTTCTTCTCTTTCTGTCAGGGTATCCAGCACTTCCATCAGCTGCTCCTTCAGCAGAGTGAATGCTGCTGCTTCCGCAGGGGCGGGAATATCATCATCGGGGATAAAGTCTCCCAGATGGCTGTCTTCCTCTTCGCCGATGGGTGTTTCCAGAGAAACAGGCTCCTGTGCGATCTTCATGATCTCACGGACTTTTTCCTCAGGCATCTGCATTTCCTGTGCCAGTTCTTCTGCAGTCGGTTCACGGCCCAGCTCCTGCAGCAGTTGTCTGGAAACACGGATGAGTTTATTGATGGTTTCCACCATATGCACAGGGATACGGATGGTTCTTGCCTGATCGGCAATGGCACGGGTGATTGCCTGTCTGATCCACCATGTTGCATAAGTAGAAAATTTAAAGCCCTTATGGAAATCGAATTTTTCAACAGCCTTGATCAGACCCAGATTCCCTTCCTGAATCAGGTCAAGGAAGAGCATACCACGTCCAACATATCTCTTTGCGATGCTTACTACCAGACGCAGGTTTGCCTCTGCCAGTTTTTTCTTTGCTGCTTCCCCTTCGGGACCGCCCTCTTCCATTTTTCTTGCCAGTTCGATCTCTTCTTCCGCTGTCAGAAGGGGAACTTTACCGATCTCCTTCAGATACATACGCACAGGGTCATCAATATTGATGCCTTCGGGCAGTGTCAGGTCGATCTCTTTTTCAACCTCTTCTTCTACTTCCATATTCCCGAGGATATCGATCCCCTGTGTTTCCAGGTATTCATAGATTTTATCAATGCGGTCGGGATCCAGGTCCAAATCCGCCAGATGATCCATGATCTCCTTATATTCCAATACACTTTTCTTCTTTTTGCCCATCTGGACCAATTCTTCCAGCTTGGTCAATAATGTAGTTTCTTCGACGGATTTCAACGCAATCCTTCCTTTCTGTGTTGATTATAGTCTAACCATATCAAATGGTAATATACAGGGATTCCAGCCTTCTCTTTTCCTCGACCAGCCGCTGGATCTCCTCCGCTGTGGAGGCGGATGCCGTCAGATGGTCAAGCTTTGTCTTTTTCAGCCGCCGCACCTGCTCATTGATGGCCTTTTCCATATCAAAGGCATTTTCCACAGGCAGCTGCACTGCAAATATCTCTGTTGTCATTTTCTGTTCCTTCGCATCCTCAAAGCGGCTCACCAGATCCGCAGGGAACACATGCCCCGCCTCTCTCCAAAGCTCACCGATAAAATGGAATGCTCTGCGGAAAACATCCTCCGTGAAATCGTCCTCCGCAAGATGATCCTTCAGGATCTCATAAATACCATGCTGCTGGGCGGCATAGTACAGCAGGCTTCTCTGGGCCTCCAGAAGCCCTTTTTCCACCCGTCTGCCCTCCACTGTGTAGCTCTTCAGATTTTGCTGCCGTTTTTCCGCCTCCAGTCGGAAGGCGTCCTCTTCTTTTCGCATCAGCTTATCGATCTCACTGCGGATGGCATTTTCCTCCACGCCCGTTACCCGACTTACCTCGCTCAGGTAAACATTGCGCTCGATCTCACTGTCCAGCCTGGAAAGAATCTGCGCTGCCTCCGTTGCAAAGCGTACCCGATGCTCCGGATTCTTCAGATTATAGTTTCGCTGGATGCAGGCGATCTCGAAGGAGATATAATGCACAGCGTTCAGCAGGAGTCTGGAAAACTCCGCTGCGCCTTTTGCCTTGATAAATTCATCGGGATCTTTCCCGTCGGGTACCTGTGTCACCTTTACCCGAAAGCCGTTTTTCACCAGAACGGGGATCGCCCGCAGGGCTGCATTGGTTCCCGCCTCATCGCTGTCATAAAGCAGGATCACATCATCGGCAAAGCGTTTCAGGGTTCTGGCATGCTCCTGATTGAAGGCAGTCCCCAGAGATGCCACCACATTGTGAAACCCTGCCTGATAAATGGAAAGCATGTCCATATAGCCCTCCACCAGAATCAGCTCCCGCTTTTTTGCCGCCTTGGCAAAATTCAGCCCGTAAAGATTGCGGCTTTTACTGAACAGCACCGTTTCCGGAGAGTTCAGATATTTCGGTTCCCCCTTGGAAAGGATTCGCCCGCCGAAGCCGACCACTCTTCCCTGTACATCAAAAATGGGAAACATCAGCCGCCCGCGGAATCGGTCATGATACCCCTTTCCGTCTTTGTTTTCCAGCACCAGCCCCGATTTCAGGATCTCGGAAACGGGAAAGCCCTTTTCCTTCAGGTGCCGAAACAATGCATCATAGCTATCAGGGGAATAGCCGATGCCGAACTTTCTTGCAATGCGGGGATCCATCCGCCGTCTTGTCAGATACTCCCGCGCCTGCTCCCCCTGCTTTTCCTGCAGGCAGTCATAAAAATATCTGCCGGCAAGGGTG
>JAUNCB010000229.1 GCA_030526765.1 Bacillota bacterium | reverse complement strand
TACGCAGATTTTAGTTATATTTTTTGCTTGGAGATTATAGTTTTTTGGTATGCTCCATTGCTTCCTCAAAGGCATTCTGCAGGGAGCTTTCTGCTACCAGTGCGCCCACATAGGTATTGGAGCCCATAACCCAGATCAGGTCATTTTTACGGATAACTGTATTGCTGTCGGGCATGATGATAGGATACCCATCCTTCTGCAGACCAAGAACGGCACAATGCCACTTGCTGCGGATGATGCCCGCTCTTAAGGGCTTGTTTACATAGGCCTCTGTCCCTGTAACCTGAATTGCACAAATTGCCAGAGCGTTGGAGGAATCGGCATATCCGCTGTCCATGAATTCCTTCAGTGTTCTGGGGGGATGGGGCGGCTCTATATTTACCAGACGGTAGAAGTTTTCAATTGCCTTCAGATCGCCTAAAACATAAACCTTATCTCTGGGCTGGATCATAACCTTGGGGCCGGGCAGTATGATTTGTTTTTCCCCGTGTTTGATTTTTACAACATAAACATTGAAGCGTTTTCCCCACTGGAGAGAGGCCAGCGGAACACCCAGATAATCTGCATCCTCCGGAGCGCGCACAGAGATGATATACAGCTCTTCATTCAGCCATGCATGCTGTGTATTGCCCTCTTTACTTGCATTTTCGATGATTCGTTCATTCAGATTTCTGAGGAAGGTTGTTTCCAGCGTTAAATAAGGCACACAGAAGAACTCACTCTTTGCCATGATCAGAACATAAACACTGCAGATGATGACCAGAACCCACAGAGGCAGATCAAAGAAGACATACAGGGGCATGATTGCAATGGAAGAAACCAGCACCAGCTTCAGGAAGGTCATTACCATGAGGGGAAGGTGATTTGATTTCTTCTTCAGCCACAGGCAGGTGTAATGATTGTTATGCGGATCCATCATAGGCCGGATGAAGATGGCAATGATCAGAAAAATCCCTGCGGTTGTCAGCAGCTCCGAAGGGAATTCCCCCATGGTTTCCAGCAAAAAGGGCTGCAGCCATTTGATGCCGGAAATAGAAGCTACCAGCATAATGATCCCGTAAATGCCAATGCGGGAAATATAGCGGCGAATATAGGCATTCCAGTCCTGATCGGCTGCGTCTTCTGTCTGATCGGAGGAGGTATACTGATTGAGCTTTGTTACCAGAGCTTCCGGCAATCTGTTGTAAACAAAAGCAATGGATCTGTCGGAATTTTTGATCAGAAAAGGTGTCAGGAAGGTCGTGATTACCGCAGCAGATACAATGATAGGGTAAAGATGTGCATCCATTACCCCCAGACTTACCCCGAGGCTGGCGATGATAAAGGAAAATTCCCCGATGGGAGCCAGAGAGAAGCCGCTCTTAATGGCAGTATGCATGGTCTGACCGCTCAGCACCATCCCCATTGTGGCGAAAATCAGCTTGGAAATCACTGCTACAATGGTAATCAGAATGATCATGGGCGCATAGCTTGCGATTGCAGCAGGATCTACCATCATACCTACGGAGAGGAAGAAAATAGAGACGAACATATCCTTTACGCCTTTGGTGATATGTTCGATCCGCTCTGCATGCATGGTGCCTGCCAGAAGGGAACCCGCCAGAAAAGCCCCCAGTTCGGAGGAGAAGCCTAAGAAATTTGCAATCAGTACCATGCCAAAGCAAACGCCCAGAGATAATATCAGCAGCATTTCATCCGTCATCAGATCGATGACTTTATTCAGGAATACAGGCAGGGTATAAATGCCCAGAATCAGCCATACAACCAGATAACACAGCATCATGGACAGATTGATGACCAGCTCAGGGCCGGAAACATTCTGGCTGACGGAAATGGTGGAAAGGATCACCAGCATAAAAATCGCCAGAATATCTTCTATGATCAGCGTTCCCATGACCAGCTGTGCATATTTTTCGTTTTTAATGCCCATTTCTTCAAAGCTCTTCTGAATAACGGCAGTGGAGCTGATGGAAAGCATACAGCCGAGGAAAATACAGTTGAAGGTAGAAAATCCCAGAAGCTGCCCCACAAAAAAGCCGGTCAGGATAACCCCCAGTATTTTTACCAGAGCCGAGGTGACAGCGGTGCCGCCCATTTGAGCCAGCTTCAGCAGGTTAAATTCCAGACCGATGTAAAACATCAGAATGATAACGCCGATTTCACTCCATAAATGGATAGAGGTCATATCCTCCACATTGAAAAACAGGGGAAAATAAGGGCTGATGAGAAAACCTGCCAAAATGTAACCAAGGATCAGAGGCTGGTTGATTTTTTTGAAAAGAATCGTTACAAAGCCTGCAGTTAAAAGCATAACTGCAAGGTCGGTGATCATATTAGGCGGAGTCATGATATTCTCCTTTCTTTTATTTGTATTGTCTGAGATATATGCTGGCGGTTATAAAAGGAACCGCATAGATGTTTTACCAACAAATAACATTTTATCAAAAAACAAACAAAAAAAACAGAGAATTATCAAAATCAGCGGATGAAATCAGAAAGGCAGGAGAGGGTCAGCGGTGATATACGAGCAGTTTCGCTGAATCATTTGCCCTGTGCGATCTCAAACAGTTCTTTTTTGGAATGGATCTGCAGTTTAGAATACAGATTTTTGCGATAGCCTTTGACTGTACCGATGGTCAGATGCATCGATTCGGCAATTTCTGAATTGGTGTAGCCCTTCAGGATCAATTCTGCCAGACGCAGTTCCTGAGGAGAAAGCTTGTCAAAGCTGTTTTCCTTCAGTGTTTCCTCTGCAGTAAAAGATGATTGTTCCACAGGGATGCTTTCTTCCGCAGGATGTGTATGAAAGGCGTAGATCAGATGGGGCTGAAGCACGAAATACAGCAGTGCGACTGCCACAGCGATAGAGAAATACAGGATACAAAGAAGATTTACGGAATCCCGAAAGGCCTCCAGCATTGCCGTATGGATCAGCACGGTCAGGAATGCAAGGACAAT
>JAUNCB010000228.1 GCA_030526765.1 Bacillota bacterium | reverse complement strand
AAATATGAAATTTATCAGTTGATTATCAATCTGGCAAATGAGGGTAAGGGCGTTATGGTGGTTTCTTCTGAAATGCCTGAACTGTTAGGTATCTGTGACCGTATTATGGTTATGAGTAATGGTCATCTGGCCGGTATTCTGGACATTAAAGATGCGACACAGGAAGAAATCATGCGTCTTGCTGCGATGTATGTATAAGAGGGAGGTAACATTAGTATGAATAAAACAAAAAAGTGGAATGAATATCTGCTGGATTACGCCCTGTATGTAATCCTGGGTCTGATGATCGCAGGTGTGGTTATCGCAGAGCCTTCTTTCCTTTCTATGAATAATATGTGGAAGATCCTGGCACAGGCTTCCACCAGAGGTATTCTGGCCCTGGGTGTTGCCGGTATGATCGTTCTGGCCGGTACTGACCTGTCTGCAGGCCGTATTCTGGGCTGTGGTGCAGCTATTTCTGCATCCCTGCTGCAGAGCGTAACTTATGCATCCCGTATGTATAAAGGGATCACAGAACCTCTGCCCCTGTGGATTCCTCTGCTGCTGGCTATTGCAGTTTGTGTACTGTTCTGTCTGATCAATGGCTTTGGTGTCGCTAAACTGCACATGCATGCTTTTATCATTTCTTTGGGTACCCAGCTGATTGCTTATGGCGTTCTGTGTCTGTATATCGATAGCCAGGAAGGCGGTGCGCAGCCCCTTGCAAGTCTGGATCCCAGATATATTGAACTGGTAAACGGCTGGACATTGGGGATGCCCAATCTGGTTTGGTTCCTGCTGATCTGTGCAGCGGTTATGTGGGTTATCTGGAATAAGACAACACTGGGTAAAAATATGTTTGCCATTGGCGGCAATACAGAAGCGGCAGCGGTTTCAGGTGTAAATGTAGCAAAAAATATCATGCTGATCTATCTGGTTGCAGGGATTCTGTACGGCGTAGCATCTTTTCTGGAAGCAGGCCGTATTCAGTCTGTAACAACAGCGACAGGTACAAACTATGATCTGGATGCAATTTCTGCCTGCGTTATCGGTGGTGTATCCTTCAACGGCGGTGTTGGCACCATTCCCGGCGTTCTGCTTGGTGTAGTTATTCTGCAGGTAATCAACTACAGCCTGTACTATCTGGGTGTAAATGCATATCTGCAGTATATTATCAAGGGTCTGATCATCGTTCTGGCAGTAGCCATCGACGTTCGGAAATATATCGCAAAAAAATAAATTTATACATAATGCAGCGGACTGTTCCCTCCGGTATTCCGGGGGGAATTGTTGCACATGGAAGGGAGGCCGAGATCTTTGGAAGAAATGAAGAAAGAACGGCTGACAGAAGAGGAATTGCTGGAAAAACAGCGAGAGTTGGAAGCAAGGGAAGAAGAACTGCAGATTAAAGAAAGCAAACTGCAGAAAATGGAGGAGAAAATCACCAAAACGAAGCATGGCATCTATGACCGTATCGATGTTTCTGTGGCGACCATGGATAAGATTATTGTGGTTGTGGGCGGCTTATTGGTGATTGCCCTTTTCGCAGGTATTTTTCTGCAGTAAGGAGGAAAAAGGTATGGGTAATTTGGAAATCAGACAGGATGCGTTACTGCAGGCATATCCTCGTTTTGAAGAAGCAAAAGATTTTTATCTGGAACGTATTGAACAGGTGAAAGCAGATTTTCATCATACATACGGTAAAGAAAATCCCCGTATTTTCAGTGCCCCCGGCCGTACAGAAATTGGTGGCAACCACACAGACCATCAGCATGGCTGTGTACTGGCAGCTGCAGTAGATCTGGATATTCTGGCGGCGGCATTGCCTAACGGCACAAAGAAGATCCGCATCCTTTCAGAAGGTTTCGCACCCGATGAAGTGGATCTGACAGATATTTCTGTGAAAGAAGAAGAAATCAATACTTCTGCGTCTCTCATTCGTGGGGTGGCAGCAAAATTGATGGAAATGGGTTATCCCATCGAAGGGTTTGATCTTTATGCCACATCCAATGTATTGAAAGGCTCCGGTCTTTCTTCTTCTGCGGCGTATGAAGTGATGCTGGGCCATGTAATGAATGGTCTGTTCTGCGGCGGTGAAATTTCTGCAGTGGATATTGCCCGTATCGGTCAGTATGCGGAAAATGTATATTTTGGTAAGAAAAGTGGATTGATGGACCAGACGGCGTCTTCCGTAGGCGGTGTGGTTGCCATCGATTTTAAAGATAATAGTGCTCCTGTTGTGCGCAAACTGGATTTCAGCTTTGAAAAGAGTGGTTACAGTCTCTGCATCATCGATTCCGGTGCGGATCATGCAGACCTTTCTGATGAATACTCTGCGATCCCCACAGAAATGAAACAGGTGGCGGCTAAGCTGGGCGCAGAAGTGCTGAGAGAAGCAGACGAAAAACAGTTTATGGAAAAACTGGCGGAAATCAGAAAAGAAACAGGGGACAGAGCAATCCTGCGTGCCCTGCATTTCTTCCGTGAAAATAAGAAGGCTGTTTTGGAAGCGGAACTGCTGGAAAAAGGCGAATTTGAAGCCTTCCTTGATGTTGTGAAGGCATCCGGTCAGTCCTCTGCCATGTATCTGCAGAATGTAAAAGTAGAAGGACAGGCCTTCCATCAGGAAGTACAGTATGCATTGGCGGTATGCGATATGCTGCTGGATGGCAGAGGTGCTTTCCGTGTCCATGGCGGCGGCTTTGCCGGAACGGTACAGGCATTTGTACCCAATGATATGCTGGAAGAATTCAGAAATGGCGTAGAAAAAATGGTGGGTGCAGGCAGCTGCCATGTGCTTTCTATTCGTGAAGCTGGCGGTATCGAATTGACAAAGGAGATGTGAGACTATGGCAATTTTAGTTCTGGGCGGAGCGGGCTATATCGGCTCCCATACAGTATATGCCCTGTGTGAAGCAGGCAGAGAAGTTGTTGTTGTAGATAATCTGGAAACAGGTCATGTGGAATCTGTTCATCCTGATGCAAAATTTTATCAGGGCGA
>JAUNCB010000227.1 GCA_030526765.1 Bacillota bacterium | reverse complement strand
TGCAGGGTATAGTATATGAGGATTTTAATCTGGAAAATTCCGAAATGAAACAGAAAAACAATTGCTATGTATTTTCGCCTGAAATACGGAGTATGGAGATATAGAAAGGAGCATGTAATTATGTTGATTACAACCATCGACCAGTCCAATCGGGCTGTGTTTGAAAATATGATAGAAACAGAAATTGCGGCATCACTCGATATGCAGGGCTATTATGCAATGGGTGCGATCAGAGAAGATGAAAAAGGAAAGACTGCCGCAGGGGTTTTGGTGTTTGAAATAACAGAAGGCTTCGATGGAACGGAAAACATTATCGGGGCAAATCTGAAATGGCTGTATGTAGCGGAGGAATCCCGACAGAAGGGAGCGGCAGATGCTTTGATGGAAGAGCTGCTGCGGGTTCTGGAGGAAGCAGAAGTTGAATTTTTGCGCTGTGATCTGCCTATGGGGGAAGAGTATAATCTGCTGTGCGCCTATCTGGAAGCATGGGGGATGCACTTTAAGCATCTGGACAGCTACGAATGCTCTGTTTCGCTGAAAGAGATCATGAAAAATCCCTTCTTTAAACAGAAGACGCAGAGAAAGGTAATATCCCTGCGAGAATTTCAGCCAAATGCATTGATCAAAAGTATCGACCAGTTTCAGAAAGTGAATCTGATTCAGGAGAATCTGGAAGAAGCGCTGTCCGGCTGTGACATGGATGTCAGCTGCGGTATCTGGGAAAAGGATTCCATCAAAGGGGTATTGCTTGCATATAAACGGGGTGAAAATGAATTGGAGCTGCTGGCGATTCGCAGCCTGAAGGGCTCTGCAGAACAGGTTATTTCTCTGCTGCTGTATGCAGCGGAACAGGCGGTGGAAAAATATTCCGACGAATTGATGATCCGTATCAAATGCCGTACGATAGCGGCAGGGGAACTGATCGCTTACTTTTTGCCGGATGTACAGCCGCTTATGGTACGCCGCGGGGCGTTGCTTCTTGGGATGACAGCAGAAGAGGCAGAAAAATTATGGGAAGAAGAACGCAGCATGGAGGTGTAAGATATGGGACTGGGAATGAGAGCAGAAATAGCTCATAAAGAAAGGGATAATGAGCAGGAATTACAAAGGGAACAGCCTCAGATGCTTACAGAAGAGCAAAGACAGCAGATGCGGTCAGAGGAATTACAGCGGCAGGGAATGTATGTACATCAGCATACACCTGCGAATCAGATGGAACAGCTGAAAACACCGAAAAAATCTCTGCAGCTGCAGAAGGTGCGTGAACATATTGAAAAGGCTATGCCCGGGATTTATGAGGGAATAGATGGTGTGCGTATGGCTTCTGATGTAAATCAGCGTGCATTAAAGCTGCATCATGCCAGAGGTACAAGATTTGCAGAGAAGGGGGAACGGGTGCTGGAGTTTGATATTGCCGGCTCCGGTTTTGAACAATTTCGTGTGATGCATAAGGGCTTCCATGGGAAAAAGAATCAGATCGTAGGAGAAGACGGACAGATAGAAGAATTCAAGGAAGAAAAAAAGCTGGGTTTCTTTAAAAGAATCTTTTCCTGGCTTCCCGGTGTTCGCTTTGCAGAACAGCTTGAGGATGAGAATAAAGAAATTCGGGAATACAATCGGCGACTGATGAACAAATATAACCTTAAGGAAGCATCCAATGAGCTGCTGGAAGAAGCACAGCTGGACCGACAGTATGGGGAAAGGCAGTATGTTAAGCAAAAGGGCGAGATGAAGCATGTTCGTGCTAAGGTGTCAAAGGATGGAATGAAAAAGCGTATCACCATGGCGGGACCTCTTGCATTGGATGGGATGAGCAACAGCGGAGATTACAGTATTGAAAATCTGCGGGAATATATGCTGGCCATGGGTTCTGATTATCTGGAAGGTATTTTTAAGGATTGGCGTGGTACGCAGGATGCGTATAATATCAATCTGATCATCAAGGGGCACAGCCGAGGCGGCGTTGCCTGTTCTGAAGGGGCTATGATGATCAAAAAATGGGTGAGAGATCACTACCCTCTGTATGAGCGTTTTGTAAAATTTGATCTGATACAGTACGATCCTGTACCGGGGACAGGCTCCTACAGCGACCATGCTATGGTGGATCATGGTGCGAAGAAGCATAAGGATAAAAATATGGTGCCTTTGGGAGACAGTGCAGAAACAACTGTTATATATTCCGTACATACAGACCACCGTTTCTTTTTTGATCCCATGAAGGTTCTGGGGGCAAAGCGTGTGATCCTGACTCCCTTTACCCATGGCGTAGATCTGGGGCAGGTTGATGAAACCCAGAAGGAAAAGCATCGCCGTGCCTTTACAGATGCTGCCTCCGGGGAGGTTTACAGAAGCTCCGGCCTGAATGATCTGGATGCAGGTGTTTATATTGTGGATGAGCATAATACATTGGTACGCATGCAGAACTATGCGCAGGCAAAGGATATTATGGAGCGGATGCTGGAAGAAGCGAGCGGTCAGGCTGATCGTCACAGTATCATTCTTGACGTGGTAGAGAAATGGTTTGCAGCGCATAATAAAAAAGATAATTGACCTGTGCAGGAATCATAAAGAGGCATTGTTTACAGGCATATCATTTCGTTCTCCCTGTTTTTCACAAGCTTTTGAAGTAAGAAAAAGACGTGAAAAACAGGGAGAATTATTGTAAATGCATGTGGAAAAGGTGTGAAGAAATTGTATCTGAAAAAGTACTTGACCCGAAGAGGCGTATCTGATATTATATCATTCGTTGCTGCAAAACAGCATCGAAGTGAAAGGAAAGGGTACTAAAAAAAGTACTTGACCAAAAGAAAGATATCTGATATTATATCATTTGTTGCTGCAAAACAGCATCGAAGCAAAACAGAAAGGTACTGAAAAAAGTACTTGACTGAAAAAGAAATATCTGATAAGATATCATCCGTTGCGACAAACGCAAATTTGATCCTTGAAAACTGAACAATGGATATGAATAACACACAACCCATAGTCAA
>JAUNCB010000226.1 GCA_030526765.1 Bacillota bacterium | reverse complement strand
TAGAAATATAATACTACTTTTTTACCGATAAAATCGGAAAGACGAACGGGCGTACCGTTTTTGTCGGGTAATGTAAAATCAGGGGCTTTTGTTCCAATATCCAGCATAATGAATCCTCCTTGTTTGTTTTTTTCATTATAGCAAATTTTCCGGAAAGACTCAATCTGATGGGATCGGATTTCAGATCAGATATGATTGTGTATAACATTGATTTACAGGATGCATCAAGGCATAAAAAGGTCGCCCGTCAGGCGACCATATCCTCCTGCATTTTTTGTATACTATAGATGGTAAGAGAAAAAATGGCAGGGAGGTTTTGTGATGAAGGAAAATCGGAAATGCGGTTTAGCGGACAGGGCAGAAAGGGGAATGTCTTATGAAGAATCATTTTCTGGATAAAAATGAAAAGATCAATGAAAAAATCAGCGCATTCAGAGCAGAGCCAACGGTGGAAACCTATGGGGCGATTCTGGAGCAGATCCGTGAAAGAATGCAGGAAGACGGACACTTTCTGATCCCTGTATGGACACCCGAGGAGGAAAAAGACAGTGAAATGCCTTCCATGAATCTGCATCAGCTGCACACGGAGGACGGCGGTATCTATCTGGTGGCATTTACGGATGAGGAGGAAGTACATAAGGGACAGAAAACAGCCATCGTTTCCCATTTTATCGATCAGTTCTTTGACTTTGTGTTTATCTCTGCCCCTGTGGACGGATTCATTCTGAATCCATGGAGCGAAAACAATTTTACCTTTTCCAAGGGTTTGATGCAGACCATCGTGACGGGCATGGAAGAGGAGACAGATGTTGTGAAATCCAATGAACTGCTGCATAAAGCCATCCACTTTGCGGCAGACAGACATCTGGGCGGTGTCAGAAAAGGAACCAGCAGACCTTATATCGGTCACCCTCTGGAGGTGATGAATATTCTGAACCGCATGGAGGCGGATAATAATCTGATGATGGCAGGTCTTCTGCATGACACAGTGGAAGATACAGAAACCACTTATGCGGAGATCAAAGAAGCATTCGGCTTTGATGTGGCTGCACTGGTTGCGGTTCATACAAAAAATCCCGATGCCACATGGGAAGAAGTACGAAAGCATAAAATCGCAGCAATGGATGATACCTCTTTTCGCGGGAAGATGCTGATCATGGCTGATATGGTGGCAAATCTGAGAAGCATGTGGGGAGACTACAGGCACATTGGGGAGGAGCTGTGGAAGCGGTTCAATGCGCCCAAGGAGAAACAGGCATGGTATTACGGCACCATGCAGGACAAATTGGATATGATGCAGAATTATATGGAAACCTCTGAGATTTATTGGGAAATGGTAGGGCTGTATAAAGACCTTTTTGTAGAATACTATCTGGATGAAGAAAGGGATATCATTTATCAGTGCTGTGCAGACGGAACCTGTTTTGCATTGCAGAGAAAGGATCCTGTCTGGCAGGAGGCAGCACATCCCAAGCATTTGCCGCTTATTGTCAGACGGGATGCAGAGCGGCTGGAGGATAACTGGAGGGATGTCTTTATGAGTCAGCAGACGGTTCAGTAAAGAACACCACAGAAAGCATAACAGATTAAAACAGGACAGTAATACGAAGCGAAAGCGCTTTGTACTGCTGTCCTGTTTATTTGATGACATCCTTATGAATCTTCAGTTTTCCTGCAAAGGCATGATCCTCTGCGGCAAGGGTGGAACGGCGCACGGTATCCTTACCGTATTTCAGCCGCAGGGCATCCATGGCGGCATCCGCTTTTTTCTGTTTGCTCCAGTCAGTATCCAGAAGGGAAAGCTGGGTGCAGCTCTCGTCACAGAGTTTGCCTGCCCGTATCCCCAGAAGGCGCAGGGGCTCCTGTGTCCATACTTCATCAAAAATTTCTCTTGCTGCTTCATAGACGGCATTGGTGCAGTCGATTGCGTTGATAAGCTGCCGCTGATGGGAATATACCTTGAAGTCCGAGGATTTCAGGGTAACGGCGATCTCGCAGGCACAAAGGGCATGACCCCGAAGCCGCATGGAAACGGTTTCTGAAAGGGCAAGCAGTATCTTATATGCCGTTTCCCGATCGGTTACATCGTGCGGTGTGGTGGTGGAATTGCCGATGGATTTGATATCCTCTGCCTCGGCATTGGGAACAACGGGACTGTCATCTATGCCGTTAGCATAGGCATGGAGCATCCTGCCAAAGCTTTTACATTCCTTTTCCAGAAGGGGGAGAGGGAAGCGGGCAAGCTCACCGATGGTATGGATCCCCATGCGATGCAGACGGGGGGCGGTTCTTCTGCCGACCATGAACAGCTCCTCCACAGGAAGAGGCCAGAGCTTGGTTTCCATTTCGTGAGGGAAAAGGGTAATAAGCTTATCTGGCTTTTCCAATTCTCCTGCCATTTTGGCGAGGATCTTGTTGGAGCTGACACCGATATTGACGGTAAAGCCCAGCTCTTCCCGTATTCTGCTGCGGATCCGTTCGGCTGTTTCCAGAGGCGGCCCCAGAAGCTTTTCCATGCCGCTGTAGTCCAGAAAGCCTTCATCTACGGAAAACTGTTCGATGCGGTCGGAATAATCCGACAGGAGGGCGAACAACTTTTTGGATTCTTGGGAATACAGGCTGAAATCAGGGGGCACACAGACCAGTTCAGGGCATTTTCTGAGAGCCATGGCAATGGGTTCGCCTGTAATGATGCCGTATTTTTTTGCAGGGGTGGATTTTGCCAGAACGATGCCATGCCTGCTCTCACTGTCGCCGCCTACGATGGAGGGGATGGTACGCAGATCGATGCTTTCTCCTTTTTTCAGACGGTCTGCAGCTGTCCAGCTCAGATAAGCACTGTTCACATCAATATGAAAAATAATGCGTTCCATGGGTTTCCCTCCCTTCGCAGCGAACATATATTCCTGTTTCAGTGTAGCATGTTTTATGCTGCTTTGCAATGCGGGAGCGTAAAGTTTCCGATTCTCTGATTGAAAGGTGTGGGAATACT
>JAUNCB010000225.1 GCA_030526765.1 Bacillota bacterium | reverse complement strand
AACATCACGCACAGCAAACACCGCTGCCTGATACAGTTCTTCCGGTGTGGCATGCTCCAATGTCTTACGATACAGGGTTTTCACATTTTCCCGTATCATTTCTTTCAGCTGTTCTTTTTCAATAAAACTCATAATAACCCCCTTGGATACCAAAGGTAACCTCTCTTTTTTCTCTTTTTTTCTCTTTTTGATCTGTCGAAGGGATGCCGCAGACTGTCCGCCGCTCCATCGTCCAGTTATTTTTCACGCAGATTAAAATATTATACCAAAGCTTCTGTCATTTGGCAATTTTTTCTCTTCTATTCTTCGTTTTTCGCCCTTTTTATCAAAATCCGGCAAAGAAAATGGTTCCTGTGAGGAAACCTGCCCCACTCAGAAGGGCTGTATGGATCTCCACCTGCTCGGGAAGGATCCCCGCCGAGGCATGATAGAGCCCCATGCCGCCCAGCAGCGCCGCACCCAGAATCGGAAAAGACGGGAAAAAGAAACGGCAGCCGATCACTGCCGCAAAAACAAGCACCGTCAAAGCCCTTCTTTTTTCCTGCCACAGCCCCAGCAGTATCCCGATTCCCGCCGCTGCCGCCGCCGAAAATTCGCCCATACACGCAGGCAGAAAGGAAAGGCAAAGAAAAGCAAGATATGCCCCATCCCAAAAGCAAAGGGCAGCCTCTGCGTATCTCCGCTTTTCCGCCGCCCCTGTAAAACTCGTTAAACCGCCGTATCCTACCGTCAGGATCAGCCAAAATATCTGCTTCATCCTATCCCCTCCGGTCTATCCTCTTTCTAACAGGATATGGAAGGGACGAAATCTTGATTCCTACAGTGCAAGAACGATCCCTGCCGCCGCACTGAGAACGATATAAAAAATCGGATGCTTTTTCCATTTATTCGTTGCAAAAAGCAGCGCTGCAAAAAGGACACATTCCTCTATGCCGATCATACTACCAATGGTATCCAAGCGCAGCTCCTCCAGTGCCGCAGAATGAAACAGTGCACCGATCAGTACCCCGAAGCCTGCCGCACCGATCAGCCCCATGACCGCAGGACGCAGCCCGTAAAAGGCATCATTCACATACTGATTGCTGCGGAATTTATCCAGCATTTTGGAAACGCAGATAATGATAACCACCGAAGGAAAGATCAGCCCCGCCGTTGCAGCGATACTGCCGATCACACCGCTGTGCTGAAAGCCTGTATAGGTCGCCATATTGACCCCAAGGGGGCCCGGTGTGGATTCGGAAATGGCAATCATATTCGGTATCTGCTCCGCCGAAAACCAGGGGTATTTATCCGCCAGCTGATAGAGGAAGGGCAGTGTTGCCAGACCGCCTCCTACAGAAAACAGACCGATTTTAAAGAATTCAAAAATCAGGATCCATAATGCCGTCATGATTGTTTCCGCCTCCTTCCGCCAGAGATCAGGATACCCGCCACTGCCGCCAGTACAACAATGACCGCAGGGGAAATATCCAGAAATGCTGATGCCGCAAAGGCTGCAATGGCGATCAGACCACAGATTTTATCTACAATGGATTTTTTTCTGAGCCCCAGCACCGCATTCAGAATCAGCACACTGACCACCACACGGATCCCCGCAAAGGCATGCTGCACCAGTGTCAGTTCCGCAAAATTCTGGAGCATTGCCGCAATCACCATTACGATACATACAGAGGGAAACACACTGCCGATCGTTGCCGCTACGGCACCGGCTACCCCCTTCTGCTTATAGCCGATGAATGTGGCTGTATTGACGAAGATGATACCGGGGGTACACTGCCCGATGGCAAAATAGTCCAGCACCTCGTCCTCTGTTGCCCACTGATGCTTTTCCACAACTTCCTTCTGCAGCATGGGCAGCATGGCATAGCCGCCGCCAAAGGTAAAGCCGCCGATCCTTGCAAAGGCTGCAAATAATTCCCATAATTCTTTCATACAAAATTCCTCCCTGCGGATATCTCCTTCCGCACCGCTCCCCTTTTCGAAGGATGAAGCCGTGCCTTACGAATTCTGCATTTTGGACATCCGATCCGTTGTCGCCAGTGCGTCCATGATCTCGTCCAGATCGCCGTCGATGATGGCATCGATCTTGTGCAGTGTCAGTCCGATCCGATGATCCGTCACCCTTCCCTGGGGGAAATTATAGGTACGGATGCGCTCGCTTCTGTCACCGGAGCCAACCTGAGAACGTCTGTCGGAAGCAATAGCCTCATCATGGGCACGGCGTTCCCGCTCATAAACACGGGCATACAGCACCTTCAGTGCCTGCTCCTTATTCTTCAGCTGAGATTTCTCATTCTGGCAGGATACCACGATCCCCGTGGGGATATGGGTCATACGCACCGCAGAATCCGTTGTATTGACACACTGCCCCCCATTGCCCGATGCACGGAACACATCTACCCGCACATCATTCATATCAATATGCACATCCACTTCCTCCGCTTCAGGCAATACTGCCACCGTTGCCGCAGAGGTATGAATACGGCCGCCGCTTTCCGTTACAGGCACCCGCTGCACCCGATGCACACCGCTTTCGTATTTCAGGCGGGAATACGCTCCCTGCCCCTTGATCATAAAGGAAACCTCCTTGAAGCCTCCCAGTTCACTTTCATTGAAGCTCATCAGCTCCACACGCCATTTACGTCTTTCCGCATAGCGGGCATACATACGGAACAGTCTTTCCGCAAACAATGCTGCTTCATCCCCGCCGACACCGCCGCGGATCTCCACGATCACATTCTTTTCATCATTGGGATCCTTCGGCAGCAGCAGAATCGTCAGTTCTTCCTTCAGAAGCTCCGCTTTTTCCCTGCAGTCTGCCAGTTCTTCCTTCACCAGCTCCCGCAGCTCTTCATCCAGCCGTTCCTCCAGCATCATCAGGCTTTCCTCGATGCTTCCCTTCACTGTGCGGTATTCCCGATATTTCTCCATGATAGGTGTCATATCGCTGTATTCCTTCATCAGCTTACGCCAGCGGCTCTGATCGGAAATAATATCC
>JAUNCB010000224.1 GCA_030526765.1 Bacillota bacterium | reverse complement strand
GGTTGTGTGTTATTCATATCCATTGTTCAGTTTTCAAGGATCAAGTTTGCGTTTGCCGCAACGAAGATCATTTTATCAAATCTCCATTTCTTTGTCAAGCACTTTTTTATTTTTTTGTTTGTGCTTGTTTGCCGCTGTTCTTGTCAGCGAAAATTATTATATCACTTTCGATTCCGCTTGTCAATGTTTTTCTTCTCAAACATTCGCTGTAAATCTTTCCGATATTCCGTTTTCCGACCTGCCATTGTGCAGCGACAGTTATTTATTATACACGCCTGCCGAAATTTGTCAACACCTATTTTCAAATTTTTCATTATTATTTTTTTCAGTAAAAAAGGCAGCCCCTCCCCTTCCGAAAAGACCGCCTTTTTCTCATCTTTTATTTACCTTTATTTGCATTCTTCTGTGTTCCGTTTTTCCCCGCACCTTTTCCCGCCTTGCCGGAATCAATGCTGTACTCCTGCGCAAACTCTGTTCTGCTCATTCCCTGCTGTCCATTTTTATTCATGTTCTTGTTTGTGTTCTTTTCCATGTCTATGACCTCCCAGTATGCTTCAATCTCAGCGAGCATCTCTCGCAGTCATAGTATGTCCTTCTTCTTTTCTCTTATGCACCTTTTCTTTTCACAGCCAGATACCGTTTTTTATATTTCAGCGTAGCATATTGCAGCACCTTCTGATATACAAAGGGATTGCTCAATCCCCCGGCTGCCCCTATCAATGGAATACCCTGAACGAATTTTGCCATCAGCATCACCTCTGCCAGCTTTCTGGATGCCTCTTCCACTTCCTCTTCAAAGGAATACAGCTTTTCTGCAGGCACAAATCCCATCCATTCTTCTACACGTTTATCTGCCTGCCTTTTTTCCGCCCCATCCGACAGCCCTGCCGTAATAATCCGCAGAATCAGAATCTGTTCTTCCCTTTTATTATAATCATACCCATAGCTGGCAGCTGTTTCATACATTCCCCTCAGCAGCACACTCAGAAACACCGGAATATCCGGAATCCCAATCCCCAGTGCACCTAGCCCAATTCCTTCCACGGTCGTCACCGCAGAACTCAGCAGTTTACTTTTTCTGCCTGCCGCTTCCACCTTTCGGATAGAGTGCTTCGTAGGCTTTTGATCCACACGAAAATTATTCACCTGAAACTCTAACTGCAGCTCCTCTCCTTTAAATGTCTTTTCGATCACCACCGTTCCTTTTTCAAAAAGCAAAAGGAATGCTCTGTAAAATGCCCAGTTCAGCGTTGTCTCCAGTTTTTCCGGAATCCGCTCTTCTATTTTCCCCGTAATCTCCTTCCTTTTTCTATCCAGCTTTGTTTCTTTTTTATTTTCAGCCGAAGAAAGCATCCTTTCTTCCTTTTGCAACAGTTTTCTCCACTCTTTTTCCAACGCTGTTCCCATTCCCGTCATCCTTCCCGTTTCTTCCTATTATATGTAAAATAATTGATGCAAAAGAAGACGCTGTTCCCAGCGTCTCCATCTGCAATCCCCATCACTTCTTAAATCTTGGGGCTATCTTCTTTCTCTTTGAACATCTTTGTCAGGTCTGTGTTTCCCACATTATTTTTCATCGCTGTATCAGCCAGCACATTCTGCATTCTATAATAATCCATCACGCCCAGATTGCCGCTGCACAGTGCTTCTGCCATTGCCTTGGGAACTTCCGCTTCCGCTTCCACAACCTTCGCTTTCATATGTTCTACTTCCGCGCGCATTTCCTGTTCTTTCGCAATCGCCGTTGCACGACGTTCTTCCGCCTTCGCCTGTGCGATCTGTTTATCCGCCTCTGCCTGCTGGATCTGCAGATGTGCGCCGATATTTCTGCCAATATCCACATCCGCAATATCAATGGAAAGGATCTCAAAGGCTGTCCCGTTATCCAGCCCCTTCGCCAACACTGTTCTGGAGATCAGATCCGGATTTTCCAGAACTGCCTTGTGGCTGTTGGAGGAACCAACCGTTGTAACAATGCCTTCCCCAACTCTGGCAATGATCGTTTCTTCCCCTGCGCCGCCTACCAGCCTTGCAAGATTTGCCCGAACTGTTACCTTCGCAATAACCTTCACCTCAATACCATCAATTGCCACCGCAGAGATCCACGGTGTTTCAATGATCTTGGGTGTTACACTCATGCGAACAGCCTCAAATACGTTACGCCCCGCCAGATCGATCGCTGCCGCCCGTTCAAAAGACAGATCCAGATTTGCTCTGTGAGCCGCAATCAGTGCATCCACCACGTTATCCACTCTGCCGCCGGACAGCAGGTGGCTTTCCAGCTGATTCGCATTTACATTCATGCCCGCCTTCTGGGCTTTGATCAGCGGACGAATGATTTTGTCCGCCCGTACACGCCGCAGGCGCATACCAACCAGCGAAAAAATACTTACTCTGACACCGGCAGAAATCGCAGAAATCCACAGCCCCAGTGGTACAAAGCTAAGAAAAATCCCGATCACAACCAGAATGACGATCAATGGAACAATAAGACCAAAAATTTCAAACATAAATGCCGCCTCCTTTTTCTCCGTTTGCCCTTATCAGTAAACCTTCACCGTAACGGTTTTGCCGGTGATCTGTATCACCTGCACCTCCGTTCCCCTGTCAATAAAATCACCGGTGGAGCATACGTCCACCAGTCTGCCGTCTACCTCTGCCACACCAAAAGGCTTCAGCTCTGTATGCGTCACACCGACCTTTCCCAGAAGTCCCTGCAGCGCACTTTCGTCAAATCCCTTTTCTTCCTGCTTCTCCTTCAGCACAACCTTATTATACAGTCCGCTCTTTTTCGCAAAAAGAATCATCGCAAAAAACAATAATACCGCCGCAGCCAAAAACAACAGGAAAATAAGAAAACCATATATTTTGTATGCCATCACCAGAGACCCCAGCAGTGCAACAGTCCCCAGTATGCCAAACAAGCCAAAACCGGGCATCAGAATCTCCACAAACAGGAGTAGCAGACCCAGCAAGGCTAAAATAACGATCCACGGGAGC
>JAUNCB010000223.1 GCA_030526765.1 Bacillota bacterium | reverse complement strand
CAGGCACCCGCAGTGCCTTGGAAAGCTTCTTTTCCAGTGCCTTCTGATTGCCCTCGATGGGCAGCTTCAATTCAGATACACGGATCAACCTTCCTCACGCTCCTTCCAGTCCTCATAATATACCTCCCGCAGGAACAGCCCGCGGCTGGGTGCGGTAAAGCCCGCCGCCTCTCTCTTTTCTGCCTGCAGAATGGCCGCCATATCCAAGGGGCTTCGTTTGCCCTCGCCCACTTCGATCAGTGTACCCGTCAGAATGCGTACCATCTGATACAGGAAGCCGTTGCCGTAAAAATGCAGCACCAGCTTTTCCTCCGTTTCCTCGAAGCCGATTTTATAAATGGTTCTTACCGTTGATTTTTTCATCCGCTTATTGGCACAGAAGCTTTTGAAATCATGCTCGCCCACAAAGGCGGCCGCCGCCTGCTTCATGGCTGCAAGATCCAGATCTCCTTCGCAGCGGAATACATATTTTCGTTCAAACACAGGCGGTTTTTTGCTTTTCCAGATGGAATAGGAATAATGCTTCGCCTTGGCACTCAGTCTGCTGTGGAAACGAGGTGGCATTTCTTCAATGGAAAGCCCCGCAATATCCTCGGGTAATCTTTCATTGAAGGCATCCAGCAGTTCCTCCGCCGTTCCTTTCCAATCCATGTAAAAATGCATCACCTGCCCTGTGGCATGGGTGCCCATATCCGTTCTGCCGGAGCCGGAAACCTCGATTTCCTGTCCGCTGATCTCCATGAGGATGCGTTCCAGTTTTTCCTGTATGGTATTTTCCGTATTTCCCTGCTTTTGCCAGCCGTTATAACGGGTTCCGTCATAGGCAAGGATGATTTTATAATTCTTCATGGGATTTCCCTTCTTTTTTACTGCTGCAGTGCGCTCAGAATATTCGGCACAAACTGCTTCTTTCTGGAAACCAGACCGGGTACATAGACCCAGTTTCCTTCCGATGCACCAAAGGCTGTCTCCACCAGTTCCTTTGCCCCCTCGCCCGCAAATACCAGGTCAGAGGATTCTGTCAGGATATTCGTCAGCAGGAAGAACAGCATTTCATCTTTTTTCACAACACTTTCCATATATGCAGCGATCTGCGGGCGCAGCTGCTCCAGCTCTCCCCTGTCCATGGAAGAGATCTGACCTGCACCAAAGCTCTTGCCGTGGCCGCTGAATTTCTTAAAGTCCTGATAGAAGATTTCTTCCGGTGTCTTATCCGCCAGACTGCTGCCGGCACGGAACATTTTTTCCGCATGCTCCTGTACATCAACCCCTGCAATCTCCGCTAGTGCCTCTGCCGCCTTTTTATCCTTTGCTGTGCAGGTGGGAGAGCGGAACATCAGTGTATCAGAAAGGATAGCAGAGCAAAGCAGCCCTGCAACGGCAGGCTCCACCGCCACATCGTTTTCCTGATACATTTCATAAATAATAGTCGCTGTACAGCCCACAGGCTGATTGCGGAAATATACAGGCATGGTAGTCTCCAGACTGCCGATACGGTGATGATCGATGATCTCCAGAATCTCCGCTTCCTCGATTCCGTCTACCGCCTGAGACATTTCATTATGATCCACCATAATGATTTTTTTGTTTTCCATTGCCAGCAGAGAACGTCTGGAGAGCATCCCGCAGTAATGTCCCTCTCTGTCCAGCACAGGGAAATCTCTGTGGCGAATCTTTGCCAGCGTTCCCTTGATGTCACTGATAAAGTCTTCGCTACCGAAGGTGATCAGATTATCCTTTTTCATGAAATACCGCACAGGTGCAGACTGAGAGATCAGTCTTGCCACCATAAAGGTATCATGGGGGGTGCTGATGATTTTACAGCCTTTTTCCTGCGCCAGCTTCTGAATGGTTTTGGAAATAGGAGAACCGGTGCAGACCACGATACAGCCCGCATCCATCTCAATGCCGCAAAGCTGATTTTCAAAACGGTTGCCTGTCAGCAGCATATCTCCGTCTTCCACATAATTTTCCAGCAGATCTGGGTTTGCTGCGCCGATCAGGATCTTCCCCTTTGTGATCTCTTCATTGGGGTCGCCCACAACCATGGTGCCGTCAATGGCATCCAACACGTTGGTATATTTTGTGCGAGCCATGGCAAGGATACGGGTTTCGTAAATATCCATATTTGCCGTAGCGATATCCTTGACCGAAATAATTCCCTGCAGTCTGCCGTTATCATCATCCACAACAGGCATGGTGGATTCCTGCAGATCACGCATGGTATTCCACGCATTTTTCATGGAAAGATCCACATGCAGCACAGGTGTTGGTTTGATGGTAACGTCCTTTACCTGTGTGCCCACATGGTCAATCAGCTCCGGTGTTTCCACACCGAAAAAATCCAGCACATACTTTGTTTCATTATTTACTTCTCCGGCTCTTTTTGCCTCAAAAATGCCGTCTTCCAGTTTATTCTTCAGCGCCGCATAAGCGATCGCCGAACAGATGGAATCCGTATCCGGATTTTTATGCCCGATTACAAAGGTTTTCTTTTCCTTTAACATTGTTCTCCTCCTTTTTCTTTTTTTCACCGATATATCAAATGCCAATATCTTCTCAAGTATAGTATAGTATTCCAAATCCTGTTCCGTCAATCTTCTGTTTCATTCAGAAAAAAAAGAACGCCTTAAACTCTTAAGACGTTCCAGAGAGGCGCCACCCGGATTCGAACCGGGGGTAGAGGTGTTGCAGACCTTTGCCTTACCACTTGGCCATGGCGCCATATGATCCGTGCGGGATTCGAACCCGCGTTACCGCCGTGAAAGGGCGGTGTCTTAACCCCTTGACCAACGGACCAGAAAGCTCCTCAAGCGGGACTCGAACCTGCAACCCTCCGGTTAACAGCCGGATGCTCTGCCATTGAGCTATTGAGGATTAGTATGAACTGCACCTTCAAAACTGGATACAAGTAGCATTATATCATCAATCTTTCTGTTACGCAACAGTTTTTTCAAACTGTTGTTTTTATTTGGTCAAGCCCTCGATCTATTAGTATTGGTCAGCTGAACACGTTACCGTGCTT
>JAUNCB010000222.1 GCA_030526765.1 Bacillota bacterium | reverse complement strand
TCCTTTTTCGTCAGCTTCACATCCATCAGCCTTGCTCTCAGTTCTTCCGTCATACACAGCCTCCCTTCTTACGCCTCGTGTAAAATGCTTCTTTGCCTCATTGAATCATATTTTTTTAAGGATTGCAACGGCATTTTCCAACAAAATACACAAAACTTGTCTGACATAACAGATTTTTTCGCCATACTATGAAAAATATCGTTTTTTCCGAAATCTTTATTGTTTCGGCAAATAGAATCCAGTATAATATAAAGGTTACTGGAATGAATACTATGATTCTGTAAATAAAAACAATTCTATAAGGAGGAACTTACATTGGCTGAAACATTAGCAAACTGGTTCGTGGAAAATCTCTCCGGCTTTCTTTCCAGAGAGGTCATTGTTGCCTTCGTTTCCATGCTTCCCATTCTGGAGCTGAGAGGCGGTATCATCGCCGGCTTCGCCATGGGTATGGAATGGCTGCCCACATTCATCATCGCATACATTGCAAATATGATCCCCATCCCCTTTATCCTGCTCTTTATCCGCTTCATCTTCCGGGTGCTGAAAAAGACACCCTTAAAGGGTGTGGTGGAATGGTGCGAAAGAAAAGCGGATTCCAAAAGCGAAAAGATCCGAAAATATGCCTACTGGGGCGTTTATCTTTTCGTGGCGATCCCTCTGCCCGGCACCGGTGCATGGATGGGCGCCCTGATCGCAGCACTCTTAAATATGGACTTTAAAAAGACCCTTCCTGTCATCGCCATCGGCGTTCTGACAGCGGGCATCATCGTTTCTGTATTAAGCTTCGGCGTATTAGGTACTTTGTTTTAACAGAAGGAGAGCAACATGGCAGAAAGAATTTCAACCCCCAAAAGAACCAAAGAGATCATTGAAGCAAACAGCTTTGCCTTCAAGAAAAATTTCGGTCAGAACTTCCTGATCGACTCCAATATTCTGGACAATATTGCATCCTGTGCAGGCGTTTCCAAAGAGGACTGCGTGCTGGAGATCGGCCCCGGTATCGGCTCTCTGACACAGGTTCTGGCAGAAAACGCAAAGCAGGTGGTTGCCGTTGAGATCGACAACACCCTCATTCCCATTCTGCAGCAGACGCTGGCAGAGTATGACAATGTGGAAATCCTGAATCAGGATATTCTGAAAACAGACATTGACGGCATCATTCAGGAGAAAAACGGCGGCAGACCCATTAAGGTCGTTGCCAATCTGCCCTATTACATCACTACCCCCATCATTATGGATCTGCTGGAAAACGAACGCCATGTGGAAAGCATTACCGTTATGGTGCAGAAGGAGGTTGCAGAGCGGATGCAGGCAGGCCCCAAGGATAAGGAATACGGTGCCCTTTCCGTTGCCGTGCAGTATTACTGTGACGCCCATCTGGATATGATCGTACAGCCCTCCTGCTTCATGCCCCGTCCCAAGGTTGCCTCCGCAGTGATCACACTGAGGGTGCTGCCCGAAAGAAAGGTAAAAACAGCCGACGAAAAGCTGTTCTTCCACATTGTGAAATGCGCTTTTGGACAGCGCAGAAAAACCCTGATGAACTGCCTGTTCAATCTGGGCAATCTTGGCTTCAGCAAAGAAGAGCTGACAGAAATCATCCAGAGCCTCGGCTGGGATGAACGTATCCGCGGTGAAGCACTGGGTCTGGCAGAATTTGCCGCCCTGACCGACAGAATTGCAGAAAGAAAAGCCAACGCATAACATCAAATGCCTGCCGAACCCTCGGCAGGCATTTTTACTGCAAAAACACGCAGTTTTTCTTCCGCTCTTTTTTCTATTATCCTGCAAAAAATGCATTTTCGACAGACACCCTTCGACGGCATAAGACACCCCTCCCGCATCTTTTTAAAAAGATTGACAAAACCCTTGTTTTTCAAGGTTTTCTTACCTTTTTTTGTCTGACGAATGGTCATTGCAGATGCTTTTTTTCTATACTATAATCAACCCAAAAGCAAGGAAGTTCTGCATAAACATTCATCATACAACAAATCGGAGGGATCATTTTGAGTAAAACTACAATAAAAGTTCTGCTGGCAGACGATAATAAGGATTTTTGCGATATCATCGTCGCTCATCTGAATAAACACGAAAAAATTGAGGTTGTTGCCGTTGCCATGGACGGCATTGATGCCATGAACAAGATCAGAGATACACACCCTGACGTTGCCATCATTGACGGCATCATGCCCCGTCTGGACGGGCTGGGTGTACTGGAACGGCTGCAGACCATGGAGGAGGCAGACAGGCCTGTTACCATCATCCTTTCTGCCCTCAGCCAGGATAAGGTGGTCCAGAAGGCTCTGGATCTGGGTGCCGCCTATTATATGGTGAAGCCCTTTGATCTGGATGCCCTGACCCAGCGGATCCACCAGCTGATGCAGGAGCAGAAGCCCCTGCTGAAAACCTGTATCTCCGCAGGCTCGGGCAATTCTGCGGCTTATGATCTGGAAACAAAGGTGACCAATATTCTCCATGAGATCGGTGTTCCCGCCCATATCCGCGGCTATCATTATATGCGGGAAGCCATTATCATGAGCGTCAACGACATGGATGTGCTGAATTATATCACCAAGGAGCTGTATCCATCCATCGCAAAAAAATGCAACACCACCCCCAGCCGTGTGGAACGTGCCATCCGCCACGCCATCGAAGTGGCATGGAACAGAGGCAAGGTGGATGCCATTGATGCCCTCTTCGGCTATACCGTCAATAATCATAAGGGAAAACCCACAAATTCGGAGTTCATCGCGCTGATCGCTGACAGATTACGGCTGGAGATGAAGGCGAGTTGACTTCCCCTTCTTATCAAAGGACACAGGACATTTCCCGTGTCCTTTTTTACAAATGACAGTACCAGATGTGCAATGGCATTGATACACATACAAAGCCCTATGCAGTTTGCATAATTTCATCCACTAAATACAAAAAAGGGCGGACTTCTCCACCCATAGTTATTCTTTAATCGCTAATAATTCCGTAATCATTTTTTCTAGTAATGGTAGATATTTTTTATCTATTCTATGAA
>JAUNCB010000221.1 GCA_030526765.1 Bacillota bacterium | reverse complement strand
TGGTAAATCATCCTTATTTTGAATGTATGAAATTCCAGCTGAACCGTTCCTCTGTCACCATTGAAGAAAGTGGCAGGAGAAGCTTCTTCGGCGGCGGGCATACCGATCATCCCCGCATTCGGGAATATGAGGACCTGGGTCGGGAGATCAAGCATGTGCTGACAGAAGCAAGACAGACAGGCAGAGATGCGGCGGCAGCGGCAGCAGCACCCAAGCAGGCAGTGACCTGTCCCTGGTGCGGTGCCACCACAACGGCGGATGCAAACGGCTGCTGCGAATACTGCGGCGGTTCTCTGAAGGGCTGATCTGACGGAAGGTTGCAGGAAAAGAGGGATGCAGGATGAAAAAGAAGAAATGGATGGCAATGCTGCTGGCGGCGATGATGGCATTTGGCTTTGTCGGCTGCGGCGGCGGAGATGACGGCGGCGATGCGCCTGTGGAAAAGCCTGTGGAGGCTGCAGCGCAGGAGGAGATCACCTTTGTCGGAGACTGGGACTGTGTCGGCTATGATGCAGACGGACAGGAAATGACAGAGGAAGAATGCGGAGAATCCTTCCTGACCATCAATGATAATTTTACGGTTAATGCCCGTATCATGGATCAGAACTACAAGGGCGAATGGGATTACACAGAATCCGGTGTGGTGCTGTATCTGTATGACGGCGGCTATGAAGAAGAAGTATACTGTGACATGGTGGACGATGTGATGTATATGGATTATATGAATATGTACACCCTGTTCAGAAAGGCGGAATGATCGGAAGGGAGGGGACTCTCCGATGAAAAAATGGAAGAAGAGACTGGCAGGACAGCTGCTGGCAGGGCTGCTGTCTGCTTTGCCCGGGGCGGCATTCGCAGCGGAGGAGATCACCGTATATGTGGATGGGCAGCAGATCACCTTTGACCAGCCTCCTGTTGTGCAGGATGGCAGAACGCTGGTGCCCATGCGGGCGATCTTTGAGGCCCTTGGGGCGGAGATCGAATGGCATGGTGCAGAAAAACGGGTCAATGCCTTCTGGGGCATCAACAGCTTCGATCTTTGGATCGGCAGCTGCGAGATTCAGATGGGAGACGGCTCCCTTGTGACCATTGATGTACCTGCCCGAATCAGTAACGGCAGAACACTGGTGCCCCTGCGGGCGGTGAGCCAGTGCATGGGTGCAGAGGTGCTTTGGGACGGCGGCAGCAGAACCGTTCAGATCTATCGGATGCCTCGGGATTTCTATTATCAGAATGATCTGTATGGCTACACCTTTGATACACCGACAGATTTCTATTTTATGGAGGAATATACCGATGGCAGCGGTGCATGGTATGAGCATAAGACAGATCCTGTTACTGTTTCCGTTATGGCAGGAAATCTTTCCGGAGAGGAAGGAAAAAGCATTCAGGCATTGCTGCAGAGCTATCAGCGCTATGTGGGCGATTCCATGCAGTTCAGCATGATTCGGAATGATTACTCCATGGAAATGCGGATAGAAGACGGCAGCAGGGTGGAATGTGTTTCTGTGCATCTGCATGGCGGAACAGAAACCAAGGTTGTTGTCAGTGTACCCAGTGAGATGTATCCGACATACGAAGGAAGACTGGAAGAGATCCATAGCTGCCTTGCCTTTGGCTGATGAAACAAACACCCGTAAAGGAGAGAAGAAGCAGAAGGGGTGGTCGCTGTGGACGACCATCCCTTTTTCCTGTTTTTACGGCAGAAATGAGGAGGGGGAAATCAGATGAAGGATATTATGAAGCTGATCACGCTTTGTAAGGGACATACAGTGTATTTGCAGACCCACAATTTTCCCGATCCCGATGCCATAGCATCTGCCTTCGGGCTGCAGCGGCTGATGGGGGAATTCGGGATAAAAGCAACGATCTGCTATGCAGGAAAGATAGATAAACTCAGTGCAGTGAAGATGCTGGATGCCTTTGGCATCGAGATGTATCCCTATGATGCACTGAAGGAAAAAATGAAGGAAACGGATGATATCATCTGTGTGGACAGCCAGAAGAATGCGGGAAATATCATGGACTTTGTGGGGGATGAGGTTGCCTGCATCGACCATCACCCGATTTTTGTGGAAACGGAATATCAATATCAGGATATTCGGATGACAGGTGCCTGTGCGACGATCATAGCAGAGTATTTTAAACGCTGTCAGCTTACACCGGATCGGGATACAGCAACAGCACTGCTTTATGGGCTGAAGATGGATACCCTTCAGTTCAGCCGCGGGGTAACGGCATTGGACATTGAAATGTTCGGTTTTCTGCATCCCCTCAGCGACCATGAAAAGCTGAACCGTCTGGAACGGAATAATATGGAATTCACAGATCTGCGGGCCTATGGCGAAGCCATTGAAAGCATTGCCCTGTTTGATTGTGTGGGCTTTTCCTATATCTCCTTCTCCTGCCCCGATGCCCTGATCGGCATCCTGTCGGATTTCATCCTTTCTCTGGAGGAGGTAGAGGTTGCGGTGGTAGCCTCCGTGCGGGAGGATGGCATCAAGCTTTCGGTTCGTTCGGAAAGGGATGAGGTGCATGCAGGAAAGCTCATTCGGGAGGCACTGCAGGATGTGGGCGACGGCGGCGGTCATGCTGCCATGGCCGGCGGGCTGATCCGAAGAGATGATGTGGCGCTTCTGGGAGCATTCCCCGAGGAAAAGATTCAGGAGCTTTTCCTTGCCGCTCTGGAACGACAGAAAAAAGGAGGGGAGCGTTCATGAAACGAATCATTGTAGTATTGATGAGCACCGTTCTGGTGTTTTCTCTGGTAGCCTGTGGAGGAAAGACGGAGAGTACACCTTCCGAGGAGAAGATACAGGAGGAGCAGGAAGTTGTGCCTTTGCAGATGTGTCAGGCGAATAATTATCTGCAGGATTGGGAGCTGTATCAGGCGGAATGGCAGAAGCTGTATCTTTCCGAGGCGGATGCAGCGGCATATTCTGCACTGGCAGAGGTTCTGAAGGAGCTGAATGCTGAGCAGGATGGTTATTATGAACTATGGGCACAGGATGCCCTTGCGGATGCAAGGCTCGCTCAGG
>JAUNCB010000014.1 GCA_030526765.1 Bacillota bacterium | reverse complement strand
AATTTGATGTGACGGGCATGACCTGCTCCGCCTGCTCTGCCCATGTGGAAAAGGCAGTCTGCAAGCTGGAGGGCATACAGTCCGTCAATGTAAATCTATTGCAGAACAGTATGGTCGTGGAATACGATGAGAATACATTGCAGACAGAAGAGATCATTCAGGCCGTAAAGAGCGGTGGCTACGGTGCCTCTGTGCAGGGAGCAAAAAACACAGCGGAACCGCCGAAAAATGTCGCTCTGGAGTAAATGCAGATCATGAAAAAACGACTGATCTCCTCCTTCTCTTTCCTGATCCCCCTCTTTTATATTTCCATGGGGCATATGATGGGAGCACCTCTGCCTTCCATCCTCACAGGGAAGGAAAATATCATGTCCTTTGCCCTGACCCAGCTTCTGCTGGCAACCCCGGTTCTTATCATCAATAAGAAATTCTTTCTGGTCGGCTTTCAGGCACTGGCAAACCGTGCCCCCAATATGGATTCTCTGGTTGCCTTAGGCTCTGCCGCTTCCTACATCTACAGCATCTTCGCCATCTATGCCATAGGCTATCATCTGGGGCATGGAGATTTGGAGACGGCACACCATTACGGTATGGAGCTGTATCTGGAAGGGGCTGCCATGATCCTGACCCTGATCACAGTAGGCAAATATATGGAAACCCGCTCCAAGGGGAAAACCTCCGAAGCCATCAGCAAGCTGATGGATCTTTCGCCCAAAACCGCCACCGTTCTCCACAATGGAAAGGAACAGGAAATTCCTGTGGAGCAGGTTACGGCAGGAGATGTGATCCTCGTTCGCCCCGGGCAGGCAATCCCCGTAGACGGCGTGATTCTGGAGGGCTTTTCCTCTATTGACGAAAGTGCCATCACAGGGGAGTCCATTCCCGTTGATAAAAAAGTCGGCGACACCGTCATTGGCGCAACGGTGAATAAAACAGGCTTCTTCAAAATGGAGGCAACTCATGTAGGCAGCGATACTACTCTTTCCCGTATCATTGCACTGGTGGAGGAAGCAGGGGCATCCAAAGCCCCCATTGCCAAGCTGGCGGATACGGTCAGCGGCATCTTTGTGCCTACTGTCATTACCATTGCTGTCATTGCCACCATCGTCTGGATGTTTCTGGGTCAGCCCTTCTCCTTCGCCCTTTCCATCGGTATTGCGGTGCTGGTCATCTCCTGCCCCTGCGCGCTGGGTCTTGCAACGCCTACAGCCATCATGGTGGGAACAGGCAAGGGTGCCGAATACGGTATTCTGGTGAAATCGGCAGAAAGTCTGGAGATCGCTCACCAGATCGACACTGTTGTTCTGGATAAAACAGGAACTCTGACCGAAGGCCGCCCCATTGTTACGGATGTTCTTCCTGCCCCCGGTGTGCTGCGCAATCCCTTCCTGCGGATGGCGGCATCCATTGAGGCTCTCTCCGAGCATCCTCTGGCAGAGGCCATCGTGCAATATGCAGAGGAAAATGAAATTACCCGAAACAATGCGGAAAACCTGCTGGCTACGGCAGGACAGGGCATCGAAGCAGATGTAAACGGCAAGCATATTTTGGGCGGCAATCTGAAAATGATGCAGGAGCGGAATATCCCCCTTCACGGCTTTGAAGAAACTGCCATCCGTCTGGCAAAAGAAGGAAAAACGCCCCTTTTCTTTGCAGAGGGAGAAAAATTCCTTGGTATTCTGGCACTGGCTGACACACTGAAGCCCACCAGCAAGGATGCGGTAGATGCCTTTCATCACATGGGCATCGATGTCATTATGCTGACAGGGGATAACAAACGCACAGCGGATGCCATTGCACAGAAGCTGGGCATCCATGCCATTGCAGAGGTTTTGCCGCAGGATAAGGAAATGGAAGTGCGTCGTTTGCAGGAAAGCGGGAAAAAGGTAGCCATGATCGGCGACGGCATCAACGATGCCCCTGCCCTGATGCGGGCAGATGTGGGCATTGCCATCGGCGCAGGCACCGATATCGCCATGGAATCCGCCGATATCGTGCTGATGAAGAGCGACCTGATGGATGCTGTCACAGCTGTAGAGCTGAGCCATGCTACCATCCGAAATATCAAGCAGAATCTCTTCTGGGCATTTTTCTACAATGCCTGCGGCATCCCGCTGGCGGCAGGGGTATTCTTCCTCTCCTTCGGCTGGAAGCTGAATCCAATGTTCGCAGCGGCAGCCATGAGCTGCAGCTCCTTCTTCGTTGTCAGCAATGCCCTGCGGCTGAAATTATTCAAGCCCGCCCATCAGAAACATCCCGCTGTAAACGCAGCGGCAGAAATAGAAAATAAAGCAATCATCACAAACAAGGAGGAAATTCTTATGAAAAAGGTACTGAAAATCGAAGGTATGATGTGTCATCACTGCACAGGCAGAGTAGACAAGGCGCTGAATGAAATGGACGGTGTAAAAGCGGTTGTTTCTCTGGAGGGCAAATCCGCTGAGGTGGAGCTTTCTAAGGAAATCAGCGATGAAGCGCTGGTAAAGGTTGTTACGGATGCAGGCTACGAAGTGGTGGACATTCAGTAAAGCAGCAAAAAAGAAACGGCAGAAGATCAATAATCTTCTGCCGTTTTTTGTGTCTTATGCTTTCTTATTCAGAAAGAGGTGTGTAGTCGGGGATGATGGTATTCTTTGTATAGGAATCCATAATGCTCATTGCCAGTTCTTCCTCAATGGGAGTGTCATTGGAAACATCCCAGTCTTCATCATAAGCCATGAACCAGGGATTTTCCTCATCTGTCATCGCATCGAATACGATCGCCTGCTGTACCTGCAGGGCACCGTCGATCAGTGTATAATAATGGTGTGCAAAATTTGCCGCACCATTGGAAGCCTGATTTTCCACTGTGTAAACGCCTTCTTCGCCCCATCCCAGATAATATCTGTTTCTTTCCTGGCTGGTCAGCAGCTTCACAGGTGCTCCGGAAGCATCCAGTGTCCACAGTTCAAAGATCACGGGATCTGTATCTGCGCCCTCAATGGCACCGATCACCAGCTCATCAGAGCCGTCAAAATCCAGATCCATCAGCGCATAGCCTACATTTTCCAGACCGTTGTTTTCATAGTAATAAATAGCCAGAGAGGACATATCCCGTTCAAAATAGGACTCCATTTCCCATTTTTCCGCAAGGGCTGTACGGTATGCGGAAATCTGCTCTTCGTATACGCCTGCCTGTTCCTGCTGCGCCTCGTCCTTCTCAACCTGTTCCTCTGCCTGCACATCCTGCTTTGCTTCCTCCTGTACAGGTGCTTCGCTGCCGCCGCAGCCTGTCAGCATTGCCGCTGCCAGAAGCAGCGCCATCCATTTCATTTTTTTCATGTTTTCATTCTCCTTTCTGCTCTTCCTCTTTTAATGGTGCGCCAGATACGCTCTTAAAAGCTCCTCCAGCTGCGCCAGATTTTCCGCATGGTTCAGTCTGCCCCGCAGTTCTGCCGCTCCGGGAAGTCCCTTCATATACCATGCCATGTGCTTCCGCATTTCTCTGACACCAATATATTCCCCTTTATATTCCATCAGCATTCTGGCATGGCGCAGCGCCTTTTCCACCCGCTCTGCCGCCGCCGGCTCGGGCAGAAGCTCGCCTGTTTCCAGATAATGCAGAATCCGTTTGAAGATCCATGGATTCCCCTGAGCCCCACGGCCTACCATAATGGCATCGCAGCCCGTATGCTCCAGCAGATTTTTCGCGTCCTGCGGTGTGAATACATCCCCGTTGCCGATTACAGGAATATCCACCGCCGCCTTGACATCCCGGATGATATCCCAGTCAGCCTTGCCGCTGTAGTACTGCTCTCTTGTTCTTCCATGAACCGCTACCGCAGCGGCACCGTTTGCCTCTGCGATCTTTGCGATCTCCACCGCATTGATATGATCATCATCAAAGCCCTTTCGAAATTTGATGGTAACCGGCTTTTTCTGGCTTTCCACCAGAGATCTGACGATCCGCCCTACCAGCTCCGGTGTTTTCATCAGACAGGAGCCTTCGCCGTTTTTCACGATCTTCGGTGCAGGACAGCCCATATTCACATCGATCAGATCAATGGGATAGTGCTCGATCTTTTTTGCCATTGCACCCAGTATCTCGGGATCGGAGCCAAAAAGCTGCACCGCCACAGGCCGTTCCTTTGGATCGATCTCCAGCAGCTCTGTCGTATTTTTATTATCGTATAATATCCCTTTGGCACTGACCATTTCCGAGTAAACCAGCCCGCAGCCCATTTCCTTACATAAAAGGCGGAAGGGCAGATCTGTTACCCCTGCCATGGGTGCCAGAAAAATATTGTTTTCCAGTTCTAAACTGCCAATTTTCATTTTATTCTCCATTCCTGACGGTATCATCCTTCTTTTCTATGTTATTTCAGACGATATCCAAGAAAAAAGGTTCCTTTTTATTTATTCTTTTCATACAGGATCCGCAATCCCTTCAGTGTCAGCACAGGATCCAGCACATCGAAGATTTCTCCCTTGGGATCGATCACCTTCGCCAGTCCGCCTGTGGCAATGACCTTCATATCCGGCAGGTTCAGCCGTTTTTTCAGCTCTTCGATAATATATTTTGTCTGCCCGATGTGCCCCAGCACCAGCCCTGCCTGCAGGCTGTCCACCGTATTTTTTGCAACGATGGACTTGGGCGTCTTGATCTCGATCTTCGGCAGCTGCGCCGCCTTCTGATAGAGGGCATCGGCACAGGAGGATATCCCCGGTGTAATAAAACCCGTGATAAATTCACTTTTTTCATTGATGACATCAAAGGTATTGGCTGTGCCATAGTCGATCACGATGGCAGGGCCGCCGTAAATTTCATTGGCTGCCACCAGATCCACAATACGATCCGCACCTACGGATTTCGGGTCATCCCGCTTTACCGCAATGCCTGTCTTCATGCCGACGCTGACGATCATGGGCTCAATATGCAGATATCTGCGGATCCCCTGGGTCAGAGAATACATGATGTCCGGCACAACGGAGGAGATAATTGCCGCCTCCACCACAGCGGGATCGATCCCAGCAGCATCAAAAAGGCCATGGATAAACATCCCCGTTTCATCGGCGGTACGGTTTCCGCCGGAGGTCATCCGCCAGCAGTTTACCAGCTCTTCCCCGTCATATAAGCCTAAAACAAAGTTGGTGTTCCCAACATCGATTACCAGAAGCATTTTTCTTTTCCTCCCAAATCAACGACGACCGCGGTTCTTTTCATAGATCAGACGCAGTCCCTTCAGTGCCAGCACAGGATCGTACACATCAAAGATGCCTTTTTCCTCTTCATGGATCACCCTTGCCAGTCCGCCTGTGGCAATCACCTTCATATCCGGGCAGTTAAAATGCTTTCGGATCTCTCCGATAATATATTTTGCCTCCCCGATATGGCCGAACACCAGCCCCGCCTGCATACTTTCCACCGTATTCTTTGTCATCACACTGCCTGTGCTGACGATCTCGAATTTCGGCAGATTTGCCGCCTTCTGATAAAGGGCATCGGCGCAGGTCTGCAGCCCCGGTGCTGTAATACCGGTCAGAAATTCTCCTTTTTCGCTGACTACATCAAAGGTGGTCGCCGTGCTGTAATCCACCACGATGGCAGGGCCGCCGTAGATCTCGTATGCTGCCACCAGATTCACGATACGGTCTGTTCCCATTTCCTTTGGGTTCTCCATTCTCAGATTGATCCCTGTTTTGATCCCCGCCCGTACCACGATGGGATCCTGCTTCAGGAATTTCTTGATCCCATTCAGGGTGGAATACATCACATGGGGCACCACAGAGGAAACGATGACCGCATCAATTTCATCCACGGAAACATCAGAGTATTCAAACAGATTGCGGATCATCAGACCCGTTTCATCGGCAGTACGGCCGCTCTGGGTGGAAAGACGCCAGTTTGCAATCAGCTTATCTCCGTCAAACACACCAAATACCATATTCGTATTGCCTACATCAATTACCAGTAACATATTTCTTTCTCCTATTCGGAATTGCTAAACCATGAACAACGGCGCAGAACGAAGATCCCGCGCCGCTTAGCTTTCTTTTTTATGTATGGCCAAAGCCTTATACTACCTTTTTATACAGTGTTCTGCTGACAGCCTTGGAAACCACACCGCCTGCCAGACAGCTTGCGGGCATTTCCAGCGCACCGTTCACGCCGACAAACATCACCACGAACACAAAGGGATTCACATTGCCGAACACCTGATTGAAGCTCTGGATATATTCTGTGTTCCAGAACAGCAGGATCAGCGCTCCCATAAAGAACAGTGTATTCAGAAACGCTGCAAAAAATCCGCCGATAAAATAGCAGGCTGTTTTCCGTCTGTCTATTTTCTGTACGATCAGGAAAATCACCCCTGTCAGGAAGCCCATCAGGATTCTGGTAGGGATACACAGCAAAAAGGTGCCGAAGGGGCTGATATTAAAGAGGGTTGCACTGAATACAGAGGTGCCTGTCACCGCCTGATAAAAGCTGGTTGCACCAAAGATAAAGCCCAGCCATGCCCCTGCCTTGGGACCCATGACCATCGCACCGATGGCTACAGGGATCATCATCAGAGAAATATCCACGCCCAGCGTGTGGAAATAGCCCAGCGGTGTAAAGCTCATTACCAGCAGGATACCCGTTAAGAGCCCCAGCGTGGTCAGATCCTTTACACTCATCTTTTTCCTGCCGTTCTTCTTGCCTTCTGTCTGCATTGTTTTTTCTTGCTTTGTTACTGTTTCGCTCATTTGAAATAGCTCCTTTCATTCTCATTCTACCCTTCACACCAAAGTTTCCTCCGAAATCAAAGGGCTGTCGGTGCTACTAGATATAAGATGAAATTATATTTTCTGCTGCGTGTCCTTTTGGAAGAGCTCGGCCTATGCCTGCCCACTTCTGTGGGTCATGCTATCCGTTCCCCTATCGTTCCGCCATTTTCCGCAATCACATACATTATAACAAGAAATGGGAAGATTACAATATTTTTTTCCGTTTTTCTCCCCCTTCTTACAGTGTTTTTCCCTCTGCTGCGGCACGATTCATCAGTTCCTGCTTCGCCAGTGCCCCTTCCTTGGTAAAGAAGATCACATACCATAATTCCATAGCACGGAACAGCTCCAGTTCTTCCTTCTGCAGCCGTTTGATCTCCAGCTCTGCACCAATTTCGTCAAAATCAAAGTCCCCTTCGTGGCGCACGGTTTCAAAATACACATCCCCGTTTTCGTCAAAGCCCACCAGAAAGGTGCAGTTCAGCTTTTCTGCCATGCGGATACAGATTGTTTTCAGATCCTCCTTGATGGCATCGGGCAGGAATTTGAATTCCTCCTCCATGAAATATTTCTGTTCTTTATTATTGGCTGCCGCCAGTACCTTTTTCGCCATTTTTATTACTCCTCTCCTCGAATGGATACCTCTCCGGAAAAGATCACTTCCTCTTTTCCGTTATCCTTTCTTTTTACGATCAGTTCTCCCTCCGCGGTAATGTCCACCGCTGTTGCAAGATAAGTTTCTTTTCCAATGACACGAACCTCTCTGCCGATATTCAGACATTTCCTGCAGTATCGCTCCCGAAAGGGTGCAAAGCTGCCGCCTGCTTCCAGAAATTCCGCATACAGCCCCTCAAAATGCCGCAGCATCTCCGCCGCAAGCAACGCCCTGTCGTGGGCTCTGCCTGTTTCCAGATACAGGGAGGTGGCAATGTCCTCTAATTCCGCAGGAAATTCCTTTGTATTTACATTGATGCCCATTCCCACCGTAACAGAATGAATCCGTTCCATATCACAGTCCATTTCCGTCAGGATGCCTGCCAGTTTTTTTCCGTTTTGCTG
Organism: Bacillota bacterium; assembly: GCA_030526765.1. GTDB lineage: Bacteria > Bacillota > Clostridia > Lachnospirales > Anaerotignaceae > Anaerotignum_A. The sequence goes on along the minus strand of JAUNCB010000014.1, from coordinate 3,962 downwards.
CAGATCATTGGGCCACTTGATGCCTGCCTCCACGCCTGCCGTTTCCACAAGGGCTTCCGCCAGTGCCATCCCTGCCAGAAGGGTCAGCACCGATGCCTGTGTCGGCGGAATATTCGGGCGCAGCAGCAGGCTCAGCCAGATGCCGCTGCCTTTTGGTGCATCCCACGCCCGTCCTCTTCTGCCTCTGCCTGCCGTCTGCATTTCCGCAACCGCAAGGGTGCCCTCCGGCGCCCCTTCCAGTGCCAGCAGACGGATCCGTTCATTGGTGCTGTCCGTTTCAGAATAAAAATACAGAGGATGTCCCATTTTTTCCGTTTTCAATGCCGCCTCCAGAGCAGCCTTATGGTATTCGTTCATCTCGAACCTTCCTTATCGTCCTCCTGCAGCGCTTCGCCCTGCAAAGGATCTCTTCTTCAAAAAAACGGCATTGGCAGAATTCCACCAATGCCTGTTTTTCTTTCTTATTTGCTGCCTTTTGCGTTTACCTTGTTCAGGAATTTGCTCAGTTCGATGATAGCACGGCCGTGTGTGCCTTCACAGATTTTATCTACTTCATCATATGCTTTGATGGAGTATGTCAGCAGTTTGCCTTTTACTTCTGTTACCTCTGCCACGATGCGAACCTTCATGCCAACGGGTGTTGCTGCCATGTGCATCAGGTTGAAGGAGGTACCTACTGTTTCCCAGCCTTCGGGCAGGAAGGGTGCTACTGTACCGATGGCTGTGCCTTCGATCCATGCGATCATTCTGGGGGAAGCGAATACGGGCACTCTGTCATTGCCGAAATGTGCCGCTGTATCGCCTTCTTCTACGATAAATTCTTTTTCAAATGTCATGCCGGGTACGATGTTGCTGAAATCCATGTTCATTTCTCCTCTCTGATTCCCGCCTTATTCCACAGTGCCTTCCACTGCTTCTGCGGGTGCTTCTGCTTTTTCTGTTTCCACTTCATTTTCGATGCCCAAAATTTCATTGCGCACCTTCTGGTCAAACAGGGTACGGAATTCTTCGCCTGTGACCTTTTCCTTTTCCACCAGCAGCTTCGCTGTTGCGTGGAGCATTTCCATATTTTCTTTCAGGATTCGTTTTGCCTCCTGATAAGCGCCTGTTACAATACGGTTCACTTCCTGGTCGATGATGGTCGCCACATTTTCCCCGTAGTTTCTTTCCTGACCCCAGTCTCTGCCAATGAATACCTCATTGCCGCTGCCGCCGAACTGGATGGGGCCGAGGGTATCGCTCATACCATACTGGGTCACCATGCTTCTTGCCAGAGCCGTTGCCCGCTGAATATCATTGGATGCACCTGTGGTGATATCCTTGATCACCAGCTCCTCTGCCGCACGTCCGCCCAGAAGGCTTACGATCTCCTGCTCCATCATCAGCTTCGTCATGTACATCTTATCCTCACCGGGCAGGGGCATGGTGTAGCCGCCGGCCATCCCTGTGGGAATGATGGAGATGCTGTGGACAGGATCCAGCTCACTGAGCACCTCAAAGAGGATGGCGTGACCGCCCTCATGGTAAGCTGTGATGTATTTTTCTTTTTCCGAGATCACTCTGGTCTTCTTTTCGGTACCTACACCGATCTTGATCAGAGCCCTCTGGATCTCTTCCATATCAATTTTTTTCTTGCCGTTTCTTGCTGTCAGCAGTGCCGCTTCATTCAGGAGGTTGGCAAGGTCTGCCCCTGTAAAGCCTGCTGTTGTCTGGGCAACCACCTTCAGATCTACCTCGTCTGCCAGAGGCTTACCCTTGGAGTGTACCCGCAGGATGGCTTCTCTGCCCTTTACATCGGGTCTGCCTACATAAACCTGTCTGTCGAAACGACCGGGTCTGAGGAGGGCAGGGTCCAGAATATCCGCACGGTTTGTTGCCGCAATGATAATCACACTGTCATTGATGCCGAAGCCGTCCATTTCTACCAGCAGCTGATTCAGTGTCTGCTCTCTTTCATCGTGTCCGCCACCAAGACCTGCGCCTCTGCGACGGCCAACTGCATCGATCTCATCAATGAAAACGATACTGGGTGCATTCTTTTTCGCCTGCTCAAACAGATCACGCACACGGGATGCACCGACACCGACAAACATTTCCACGAAATCGGAACCGGAAATGCTGAAGAAAGGCACGCCCGCCTCCCCTGCTACCGCTTTTGCCAGCAGTGTTTTACCGGTACCCGGAGGGCCCACCAGAAGGACACCCTTGGGGATCCTTGCACCAAGCTCCGTAAATTTCTGCGGTGCCTTCAAAAACTGCACCAGTTCCTCCAGCTCCGCCTTTTCCTCGTCGCAGCCGGCTACGTTATCGAAGGTTACTTTATTTTCCCCTTCCACACTCATTTTCGCCTTACTTTTGCCGAAGTTCGCCATTTTGCCTCCGCCGCCGTTCATTCTGTTGAACAGGAAGGAGAATACCACGATCATCAGCACAAACATAATAATCGAGGGCAGGATGGAGGAAAGCAGGCTTTCCCGCTGCAGCTCCCCGATCTCCATGCGGAAGCCGTTTTCTGCCGCTTTTTCATCCAGCTTTGCCTGCAGGGTGGACATACTGGGCGCATCCACGATGATGATGCTGCCATCCTTCAGGGTTGCCTCAACCTGACCATAGTCACTGACCTCCGTGCTTCTGGAAACCACAACAGATGCTACATTATTTGCATCCAGCTCCCGCAGCAGGTCACTGTATACGAATGCTTCCTTTGCCGCCGTATTCGTGTTTTTGCTGCCCATCATACTGGGACCTGTATAGGCAACCGCCCCCAGAATGATGAGGAACACGATGGCATACAATCCAAATGATTTAAAATATTTTTTCAAGAGCGTTCCTCCTTAGTCACATATATTTTTATTCGTCTGCTCTCCCGTCCCCACAGGGAATTCAGACCATATCAATATATGATTGTATCATACTTCAAAGGGAAACGCAACGCAGGATTTCGAAAGAATCTGTGAAAAATCCGCCCTTTCGCCGCAAAGCATCTGCCGCTCCACCCCTCTGTTTACATCCCTCCTCCGCTGTGCTATGCTAAAACCAGAAACCTGTCCGATCATCACCCCCGAAAGGAGTGTTTTTATGGTATCCATCAATCAAGAAGCCTGTATCGGCTGCGGCAAATGCGTAAAGGACTGCTTTTTCGGCGTTCTGCAGATCACCGACGGAAAAGCCTCCGTTTCCGGCCCCTGCTTCGACTGCGGCCACTGTGTCTCACTCTGCCCCACAAGGGCTGTCTCCATGCCCGATTACCCCATGGAGGAGGTGCAGGAAAAGGATGACAGCAGCAGCATTGATGCGCAGAACCTGCTTCATTTCATGAAGCATCGCCGCAGTGTGCGCCAGTTCAGAAGGGAAGCCGTTCCCCCTGCCTGTCTGGAGCAGATTCTGGAGGCAGGCAGATATACCCCTACCGCCGCAAATAAGCAGGATGTTTCCTGCATCCTTGTACGGGATGAGCTGGACACCTTCCGCAGCATCGTCTGGGAGGGACTGGGCAAACGACTGGCGGCCGGCGTGCCCGATCCCTACACCTATCGGATGCAGCTTTTTTACGATGCCTATCTGAAAAATCCCGCCGATGACCGCCTTTTCTGCGGTGCCGATGTGTGTATGCTCGTTCTTTCCGAGCTGCCTGTCAACGGCACCCTTGCCATGACCAGCATGGAACTGATGGCGCAGGCACAGGGGGTCGGTGTCCTTTACAGCGGCTTTCTGCAGCGCATCATTCTGGACACCCCGAAGGCCATGGCATTTCTTGGGCTGGACGGCACAAAGACTCTGGGAACCGTAATGCTTTTCGGTATGCCCGCAGTGGAATATCTCCGCTCCGCCCCCAGAAAGAAAATGCAGGTCGAATGGAAATAATGCTTTCCGATTTTTTCCGCACAACCAAAAATCCACAGGAAACCCTTTGGTTCCCTGTGGATTTTTTTATTCTTTATCCGTCAGAACTTGTTTCTTTG
>JAUNCB010000220.1 GCA_030526765.1 Bacillota bacterium | reverse complement strand
TCTACTGGGAAAGACTGGATAACTGCAGAAACTTCTGCAATAAGCTGTGGAATGCGTCCCGTTTCGTAATGATGAATATGGAAGAGGAAGAGCCTAAATTCCTGATGCTGACATCTGCAGATAAATGGATCCTGTCCAAGGTAAACACACTGGCGAAGGATGTACAGGAAAACCTGTCCAAATACGATCTGGGTCTGGCGGCACAGAAGGTATATGATTTCATCTGGGATGAATACTGTGACTGGTATATCGAAATGGTGAAGCCTCGTCTGTATAACAAAGAGGACAGCACAAGGGCTGCGGCACTGTGGACATTGAAGCAGGTTCTGATCAATGCCCTGAAGCTGATGCATCCTTTTATGCCCTTTATCACAGAAGAGCTGTTCACAGCAATTCAGGATAAGGAAGAAAGCATCATGGTTTCCCAGTGGCCCACATACAGAGAAGAATGGAACTATAAGGAAAATGAAACAGAGATCGATGCGATCAAGGAAGCGGTAAGAAATATCCGTAACATTCGTGCGGAAATGAACGTTGCACCTTCCAAGAAGGTTCATGTTTATGTTGTTTCTGAAAGTGAAGAGGCTCGCGGTATTTTCGAGCATTCCAAAGTATTCTTCAAAACACTGGGTCATGCCAGCGAAGTAACAGTACAGACAGATAAGGAAGGCATCGGCGAGGATGCGGTTTCCGTAGTGATCAAGGATGCAACCATCTATATGCCTCTGGCAGAGCTGGTTGATTTTGCAAAAGAGATCGAGCGTCTGGAAAAAGAAAAAGCAAAGCTGGAAAAAGAAGTGGATCGTGTTGTGAAGAAGCTGGCAAATCAGGGCTTCGTAGCAAAGGCTCCCGCAAGCGTGATCGAAGAAGAAAAAGCAAAAGAAGAAAAATATACAGCAATGCTGGCACAGGTTGAAGAAAGACTGGCACAGCTGAAAAAATAAGTACAAAAAAGAAAATCCTCCGAAGCGGTGTTGCTTCGGAGGATTTTTTCGTTATTTCATGCTGGGAGGAATGATTTCCAGCCAGTAGTGATCGGGATCATTGATAAAATAGATCCCCATTTCGGGGTTCTCAAAACAGATACAGCCCATTTCTTTGTGTTTCTCATGGGCAGCTTCATAATCACCTGCCACAAAGGCAAGGTGAAACTCGTTTTCGCCCAGATTGTAAGGCTCTTTTCTGTCACGCAGCCATGTCAGCTCTAAGGTAAAATCAGACTTGCCGTCGCCGAGATAGACCAGCTTCCAGCTGCCGTCCTCTGCTTCCTTACGGCGCACTTCCTTCAGTCCCAGCGCTGCTTCATAAAAACGCATGCTTTTTTCCAGATCCAGTACATTGTAGTTGTAATGATTGAACGCAAACATGATTTTCTCCTCCTTTATGTATGGGCATTAATGATGATGGTGATGGTCGTGATGATCGTGTCCGCAGCCGCAGTCATGCCTGTGGTGGTGATCATGACAGCCGCAGTCGCAGTCATGGTCGTGGTGGTGATGGTCGGCATGGCCGTCTGTAATGGATGTCCAGCCGTGGGCATTGAATACCATGCCTGCTTTGTCGACAATCAGAACCTTCTGCTCCTCGCTGCTTGCCTTATCGATCGCCTCTGTAAGCATATCCATCACATCGTGAACGGAATAAACGGGAGGCAGGGCGCCGGTCAGGTTCTGCATCGCCAGTTTTCTCGTCTGAGCGGGCAGGGTATCAAAATGATTTCTTGTTTTTGTGATGAAAGCCTGGAACAGTGTTTTCTTTTCTTCTTCTGTTGCAGGGGGCAGATCTTCGGGGATATGGAAGCGGAACAATTCGTCATTCAGGTCTCCGAAGAAGCATTCACGGATGAATTCTTCTGTCATCAGCACTTTGTTTGTATCTTCGGAGAAGCCTGCAAAGGAACCTGCTTTCTGCAGCAGCTCGTATTCTTCTTTGCCAATGGCATTCGCTTTGTCGATGACAGGCTCTACGGCTGCCTCCAGCTGCTCCACCAGTGTTTCCAGATAAGCGGCTTTTTCTGTTTCATCCAGCTCGCCCTCAATGAATTCGCATACTGCATGATACAGGTCGGCATGGGATGCGCTGCCTTCGGTCAGATCCTCGAAGGTGTAGGAAAGATACAGGATCAGGATCAGAGAGTTGATATCATGGAGGATGCAGGAGAAATATTCCTCGATCTGTTCCATTACTTCAAACATCTCTTTCAGTTCTTCATAATATTCAGAAAGTGCTTCATCATCCATTTTATGAGGCAGAACCATTTGCTTCTGGCCGATCCATTCTGCGATCTCAGGGAAATATTTTCCGTAAAGAGGGTTTTCCTGAGGGCTGCAGAAGCCTTCAAAGGCTTTCAGGGATACATCAATAAATTCCTTGCTTTCACCTGCAAAGGCTGCGGAAAGGGATGCGTATACCATGTCATAGTATTTATCTCTTGTCATATACAGGGGGATGCATTTCAGAAGCTGTCCCATATAGTTTTTCTGATCAAGCAGGGTTTCTGCACTTTCCATGAAAGCATGGCAGTCGGCAAAGAAGAGTGACCATTCCACCTGTTTCTGGGAAATACCATCTTCTTTGTATTTGCGCAGGGCAACCTGATCGCTTACCAGTGTAGAGATAATGTTCCACTGGGAGAAATAGCTGTAAACGGTTTCGTACATATGCAGAAGCTGCTTTTTCAGCCCCATACAATCGTTCAGAGCGTCTATGCGGTCATCGGCAGAACCATTCAGGATCTCTTCCAGAGAAAGCAGATATTCTGTCACCTTATTTTTCAGTGCTTTTATATCTTCGGGAACTTCGTAAGGCAATGCGGTATCGCCTTTTTCCACATCCTCCATAGCGCTCATCAAAAGCAGAAGGAGGGAGCCTGCAGCCTGCTGATAAATATAATCCGCAGAGAGATTTTTTATTTTTTCTTCTAATGTGATGTTTGACACAGGAAGGTCTCCTTTCGTATTTAAATTAATTTTTATTATAGCAAATATTGAGAAAAATAGAAATGGATTTCTATTTGTGATACAATTTTTTCAAAGGAGAGATGGAAATGGAATA
>JAUNCB010000219.1 GCA_030526765.1 Bacillota bacterium | reverse complement strand
GAACGCTTTTTTTCGTGGAAGAAAACTGCTGTGATAAAATGAAGAAAAACATAGATAATCCATTTTCCCTCACAAAAAATGAAATTTTTTGTGCGTATAGGGTCAAGGGCATTATGCCCTTGCAGGGGGATTGGGGACAGCGTCCCCAAGGTCTTAAGGAGGTATTGTAATGGAAGTATTGAAATTTTCGGAAATGCGGCTGAAAAAGGATAAGGTGGTCTTTCAGCTGCCCATCGATAAGATACGCTCAAATCCCTATCAGCCGCGGAAATACTTTAACCGCGCGGCACTGGAGGAGCTTTCGGAAAGCATCCGCACCTATGGGGTGCTGCAGCCGATCACCGTGCGGAAAATGTCCGGCGGCTATTATGAACTGGTGGCAGGGGAGCGAAGACTGCGGGCATCAGAGCTGGCTGGCCTTACTACGATCCCTGCAATACTGATGCAGGTCAGTGACAGCGATAGTGCCCTTCTGGCATTTATCGAAAATATTCAGCGGCAGAATCTGAGCTTTCTGGAGGAGGCAGAGGGCTACCGCAATATGATGGAGGATTACGGCATGACTCAGGAAGAGCTGGCGGAGAAGCTTTCCAAAAGCCAGTCCTCCATTGCCAATAAGCTGCGGGTGCTGAAGCTGGAGGAAAGCGTGAAAAAACTGCTGCTGGAGCATCATTTCACGGAACGCCATGCCCGTGCGCTCCTTCGGCTGCCCGATGAGGAAAGCCGTCTGATCGTGCTTTCTCAGATGATTGCAGAAGAAATGAATGTGAAAAAAACAGAAGAGCTGGTGGAGGCAACGCTGGAGCTGATGCGCCCCCGTCCTTCGGAAAAGGGCGAACAGAAGGAAAAACGCTGTGTCCGTACCCGTGATTTCCGTATCTTCACCAATACCATCAAGCAAAGCGTAGAGATTATCCGCCGCTCCGGTGTGGATGTGGATTATGAGGATAAACAGGATGCGGAATGCTGTGAAATTGTGATCCGTATCCGCAGAAATGCGGAAAGCGCTTGATTTTCTTCCTTTCTCCTTTTATGATGTTACTATCAGAAAGGTAACAGGAGGGATGGAGAATGAAGGAAAGAGCAGTATTGATTCGTGCAGACTACGGAAAAGTGGAGCTACATCTGAAGGAAGTCATGGACGAGAGAGGGATCAGCCGTAATCAGCTGGCGAAGCGGATCGATGCCCGTTTCGAGGTGGTTGATAAATGGTATAAGGGTGAAGTGGAAAAAATGGATCTGGATATTCTTGCCCGTATCTGCTATGCCTTAAACTGTACCACAGAGGATCTGATCTGTTATGTTTCGGGAGATGAGGCGGAAATATGAAAAAAATAATCGTTGGTTTACTGGTTTGCCTTTGTTTTCTGGGTGGCTGCGGAAAAAAAGCGGAATCCTTCATGGATATTTCCTGGACAAGGGAGACAGAGGCGGATACGGAAAATATTTTTTTCGGCTCTGACGGCAGCTTCCGTTATTCCTGCGGCTGCGGCAACCCTGTAAATGATGCAGACCTTTGCGAAGGCTATACCTATGATGAGGAAAAAGCCCTGATCAAGCTGAACTGTATGGAAACCACAGAGGATACCGTGACGGAGATCAGAGTGGTTTCCTTTGATGCAGATACACTGGAACTGGATTTTGACGGAGAGATCCGTCGGTTTCATAAATAATAAGAGATACTCCAATAGGAGTATCTCCTTTTTTTTGCTTAAATCGGATGTTCAAAGGTTTTTGCCAGCTTCATGAAGGTTGCTGTGGCAGTGCCGATCAGAACGGTTTTGCCGTTTCGCTCCACTGTTGCCTCTGCGGTCAGACTGATGAGGGTTCTGCCGAGGTTTGTCACCTTTACATGATAATGTACCATATCCCCCAGAAGGACAGGCTTCAGAAAGGTGGTGGTCAGGTTTACAGTGGTCACCATATGCTGCTTGGCGAAATAGTGACAGGTCAGACCAAAGGAAACATCGAAGCAGGTCATGATGATGCCGCCGTGGAGGCTGCCGCCGGGGTTCAGCTCCCATTCCAGTGCCTCAAAGCCAATGGTGGCTTCTTTTTTTGCAAAATCGCAGGAAACGAAATGGGGCTCCAGATGAACCAGCACACCGTTGTTGGAAATCGGGTTTTCGGGATGCCCCAGCTGGGACAGCCACTGCTCCATATCCTCCTGAGAATTAACTTCCTCTTTTAATGTAATAAATTCCATGCTTATGTCCCCTCCTTATCCGCTGACAGCCATGAATGTGGCTGTGGCAATGCATGCCAGCACATCATCCCGTTCCAGACGAACCTCTGCTTTTACGGTCTGCAGGGTGCGGCCGATGGAATCCAACTGACATATTACATGGAAGGTATCCCCCAGAACGATGGGCTTCAGGAAGGAAACATTCATGGTAACGGTTACAACAGTGGGGGCACTCTGATGGGTATAATAATGGCAGAGCATACCCATGGTGGTATCCAGTGCGGTGGAGATCATACCGCCGTGGATCACATCTTCGGGATTCAGCTCCCATGCCTGCACATCATAAGCGACATCCAGTCTGCCGTTTGCAAAATCACAGGAAACGAAGCGGGGATCCATCCGAGGGATCACACCGTGATGTTTTAATGTAGAATCGGGCAGCATGGCTGCATGGAAAAATTCCTCCATGTGTGCCTGAGAAAGCCCGGGGATTTCAGTCCAGTGCATAGAAATTCTCCTTATTTCAGAAATTCGGTCATATGTTCCAGAAATGCCCTGCTGTTTTCGATATGGGGCAGGGATGCTGTTTTTTCAAACAATGCGAAGGTGCCAAAGTCCTTCATTTTTTCTGCGGCAGTGAAATGCTCCGCAGGATTCTGTTGATTTTCCTCTCCCCAGATCATCAGGAAGGGAACGGAAAGCTTTGCAAAAGCTGCTTTGGTATCGGCCGCATAAAAGCGAGTGGAGATGCCTGCAAAGGTGGCCTGTGCATGTGCTCCATAGCGGGCAGCATTGGAATACTGCTGCAGCAGCTCTGCAGAAATCATTTCTTTTGCATAAAAATGTGTTTCCAGCTCTTTGCGGATGGC
>JAUNCB010000218.1 GCA_030526765.1 Bacillota bacterium | reverse complement strand
TTTTTTCAGCAAGCAGGCCTGTAAGCCGGGTTCTGTTTTTCAGACAGCCATCTATCTTGGTCCGCTGTTGCCAGCGGCATCATGCGACTTTTTCGAAACGGGACGAGCAGCCCCATGGTTTCTGTTTGTCTTGCTTCGGGTGGGGTTTACAGGGACCCGCGACGTTACCGCCGCAGCGGTGGGCTCTTACCCCACCTTTCCATCCTTACCAGGAACAAGCCTGGCGGTCTATTTCTGTTGCACTATCCTTAGAGTCGCCTCCACCGGCCGTTAGCCGGCACCCTGCTCTATGAAGCCCGGACTTTCCTCACTCATACGGTAACGAAGTTACTGCTGCAGCGCGACTGTCCAACCTACTCACAAATCAGTATTATAAAACAAATTAAATTCCTTGTCAAACCTTGAAGCAGCTGCCGCCGATAAATTCTTTGATGAGCGAATTATTGGGGATCTCCAGACCGGGATTTGCCAGAAAATACCCAAGGAATTTGATCAGCCGCTTTGCAGTCACATATTCGGGCATGGAGCCATCAATGGCAAACAACTGAGGCTCTGCATACTGCTTCAGCACACTCAGCTCATACAGGGTCGCAGAATTGAATACCGCATCGGCATTTTCCTGGAAGGGGAAGATATTATCCTCTTCGCCCTGGGTTACCTCATTCCATGTGGAAATGGTCAGCCTTGCATCTCTGCCTCGGAACTGATAGTCACGCACCATACGGCGGAGCAAACGGCTGTCAGAGGTGGAAACACGGTTGTGGTCATCAATGTTGAGCTGTGTGATCGCACTGATGAAAATCTTAAATTTATTTTCCGCAGGGATCTCTGCTGTCAGGCGGTCATTCAAGCCATGGATGCCCTCCATCACCAGAACCTCGCCTGCCCCCAGCTGCAGGAAATCTCCGTTATATTCCCGCTTGCCTGTGACAAAATTATAATAGGGCAACTCGATCCGTTCCCCTGCAATGATTTTTTTCAGATCACTGTTGAGCAAGGGCAGATCCAGTGCCTCCACTACCTCAAAATTCTTTTTCCCATTTTCGTCCAGCGGTGTATCGTCCCGATTCAGGAAATAGTCATCCAGAGAAACCTTATGGGGCTTTACACCCAGTGCCTTCAGCTGTATGCTCAGGCGGTTTGCAAAGGAGGTTTTCCCGGAGGAGGAAGGTCCTGCGATCAGAACCACCCGCACCCGATCCAGCTTCTGATAGATCTGATCGGCAATCTCTGCGATCTTCTTTTCATGAAGGGCTTCATTGATGCGGATCAGCTCGCCGTATCTTCCCTGTACGATGGCATTATTCAGCTCTGCCACATTGGAAACACCCATCAGCTGGCTCCAGCGCATCTGCTCCATGAAAACATGGCTGATTTTTTCGGGACGCTGCAGGGGCAGCAATTCTGCGGGATTCTCCGGATCGGGGAAGCGAAGCAGGAATCCCTTTTCATGGGGCACCAGCCCGAACAGCCCCAGCACTCCGGCAGAGGGCGGCATATATCCATAGAAATAATCATAAAGCCCTCCCAGCTCATACAGATTTACATTTGATGCACGGCGGAAACGGAACAGCTCTGCCTTATCCCACATTCCCTGTTTCTTTGCGATCTCAATGGCCTTATCCTTTCGGAAGGTCTTCTTGCTGATGGGCAGATCCGCCGCAACATATTCCTGCATTTTTTCCTGCAGCTTCTGCAGCAGTTCCTCTGTTACCGAAATAGCCTCATTGCGGATCTCGCAGTACAGATTGCCTCTCAGAGAATGCTCGATCACCACAGGGGCCTCTTCCCCCAGAATATCCCGTACTGCTTTCACCAGCAGGAAGGATACCCCTCTGTGGTACACCCGCATCCCCTCTTCTTCTGTCAGATCAAGGAAGGTAACATCCTCTCTTTCCTTGATTTCATAATCCAGCTCCTTCAGGCTGTTTCCCTGTTTTGCCAGCAGGATGGCAGAGGCAAATTCTCCCTGAAAATCCTTTGCCAGCATACCGAAGGTCATGCCTTCTCTGATCTGCATTTCCTTACCCATTACCGTAATCTTATTTTCCACACTGCCCGCCTCCTTTTATCCATAAATATCAATAAAACTCTCTCTTATGCCGTCCAGAAGGTCTGCCCGTTCACTTCAGAGCAAACCACCTCGATCTCCCAGCCATTTTCCTTCGCTGCCTCCTGCAGTTTTTTCTGCAGCACAGGCACGATCAGCACTTCACTGGCATAATGGGTCACATCCGCCACCGCAATGCCCTTTTCCACAGCCTCCTGCGCTTCATGGTACTTGATATCTCCTGTCAGATACGCATCACAGCCCAATGCCGCCGCATGGGAGGTAAAGCTTACGCCCGCTCCGGTGCAAAGGCCCACCTTTTTCACCATTTTATCGGGATCGCCCACCAGGCGGATGGCATCCAGCCCCAGTCTTTCCTTCAGCATTGCCGCAAAATCCCGAAACGGAACCGCCTCCGGCAACACACCGATCCGACCGATGCCTTCCCGTTTTCCCTTCTGCTCCACGGGATAAATATCATAGGCTGCCTCTTCGTAAGGATGTGCCGCAAGCATCGCTTGGATCACGGCCTTTGTCTCCTCCGCAGGAACAATGGTCTCCAGACGGATCTCATCGGCAGTTTCCAGTCTGCCCTGCTCTCCCAGAAAAGGATTTGTCCCCTCCAGCGGCAGGAAGGTGCCCTTGCCCACTGCACCAAAGGTACAATGGGAATATGCACCGATATGCCCTGCACCTGCAGCACACATGGCTTCTCTCACCGCTTCCTCATGCCCCACAGGCACATATACCACGATTTTCTTAAAGCTCTGCACCCATGTTTCCTCCAGCAGCTCAACCTCTTTCAGTCCTGCCAGCTCCGCCAGCACATCATTGGTGCCCCCTGCGGCAATATCCAGATTGGTATGGGCGGAAAACGCAGCGATCCCGTTTTCGATCAGATTAAAAATCCGTCTGCCCAGTGCATCCTGTGTGGTGATGCTTTCGATCTTTTTAAACAGCAGCATGGGATGATGGGTCACGATCATTTCCGCACCTATGGCTTTGGCT
>JAUNCB010000217.1 GCA_030526765.1 Bacillota bacterium | reverse complement strand
GATGCCATCATGATCGCATCCATCAATGGCAGAACAGGAAAGATCAAGCTGATTTCTGTTGCAAGGGATACTTATGTTTCTGTACCGGGATATCATAAGACAAAAATCAATCATGCTTATTCCTACGGAGGCCCGGAGCTGGCGATCAAAACCCTGAATGAAAACTTTGCTCTGAATATCACAGACTATATCACGGTCAATTTCGATTCTCTGGCAGATGTGATCGATGAAATGGGAGGCGTGATGATCGATGTGACAGAGGCAGAGCGGGAACAGATCAATGATTATCTTCTGGAGGGGGAACCACTGCAGGAAACAGGCTATATCCGCTTAAACGGACCGCAGGCAGTCAGCTATTCCCGTATTCGTAAGATCGACAGCGATTCCATGCGGGCAGCAAGGCAGCGGGAGGTGCTTTCTGCGCTGTTTGATGCAGCAAAGGAAATCAGCCCCGCAGAGTATCCTTCCTATGTGAAAAAATTTATGCCCATGGTGGAAACCTCTCTGAGCAATAATGAAATACTGAAAATTGCGGCGGTAGGGCTGAAGGGCAGTGATCTGGTGCTGGAGCAGGCGGCATTCCCCAATGATTATCTGCCGGCCCATGGAGAAACCATCGGCGGGGTATGGTATTATGTATATGATCTGGAGCGGGCGGCAGATATGCTGCGCCAGTATATCCAGCTGGACATCCCCTTTGAACGCTATGGTGTGATCGAGGAAGCAGAACCGACTGCGGCAGAAGAGTAAAAATTGGCAATGATTTCCTATTTTTGATAAGGGAAATGCAGATACTTCCAATAGAATCGACGGGATGTTGTATTTTAAGTACAACATCCTTTTGTTTTCTTCGTTAGAAATAGACAAAAACAGGATTTGATTTTTGTGCTGTATGCCTATTAGATACATGTGTCTTTCGGTAAATTGCGTGAAATTTATAATTGACAAAAAATTGGAAAGGGGTATAATGGGTCACAAGTTCAAAAGAGCAAAGGCAAGGAAAAGAAGAGTACATTCTGAAAACTCTTACAGAGAGTCTCCGGTAGCTGCGAAGGAGATGAGGCAGAAGGAATGGAAGATGGTCTTGGAGCCGCGCACCGAGAGGAGAATCCTTTAGGCTGCGACGGGAGCGCCCGTGACAGCGCCAGAGTATCGGCGAAAGCCCGTACTTGCGGAGGCTATGATCGTGAGGTCATGGTGAATTAGGGTGGTAACACGGAAAGATTTCGTCCCTTTGGTTAACATAACCAAAGGGGCTTTTTTTGTACAGAAAATGACCTGCAAAGCAGAAATATGACAAAGACGTATGAGTGGTTTTGGGTGATAAGACATGGCTGCAGCCGCAGGCAGAGAAAGAAAAGGATGGTAGGAAAAATGGCAGAACAGGAAACAATGATTCGTCTGGAGGGCATCAAAAAGCGCTTTCAGACGAAGGCAGGCGAGATAGAGGTGCTCCACGGTGTGGATGCAGATATTAAAAAGGGCGAGGTATTCGGTATCATCGGGCTGAGCGGTGCAGGGAAAAGTACATTGGTGCGCTGCATCAATCTGCTGGAACGCCCCACCGGCGGCAAAGTCTGGCTGGACGGCGTGGATCTGATGGCACTGAATGAAAAGGAACTGCGGGAGCAGCGCAGACACATGGGCATGATTTTCCAGCAGTTTCATCTGCTGATGCAGAAAACAGCACTGGAAAATGTATGCTTCCCTCTTCTGATCTCCGGTGTGCCCAAGGCACAGGCGAAGGAAAGAGCGAAGGAACTGCTGGAGCTGGTAGGTCTGGCAGACAGAATGGAGTCTTATCCCTCTCAGCTTTCCGGCGGGCAGAAGCAGAGGGTTGCCATTGCAAGGGCGCTGGCGACAGAGCCGAAGGTGCTGCTCTGTGATGAAGCAACATCCGCCCTTGACCCCAACACCACAGCAGGGGTTCTGGCACTGTTAAAGGATATCAATGCAAGACTGGGCATCACCATTGTTGTGATCACCCATGAAATGAGCGTTATCCAGGAAATCTGTGACAGAGTTGCCATCATTGATGGGGGTCTGATCGCAGAGGAGGGCACCGTAGAAGAGATTTTCCGTAACCCCAAAACCCAGATCGGGAAAGAGCTGGTGCTTCATGAAGGGGAAAACAGAGAGGCATACACAGGCAGGCTGCCTCACTGCTACCGTCTGGTATTCAAGGGCGGCAGCGAAAACGAACCTGTTCTCGGTCGGATGATGATCGATACCAAAGGCGTAGCCAATATTCTGGCGGCAAATACAAGAACCATCGACGATCAGGCCTTTGGGCAGATGGTGCTGCAGTTCCCCGAGGAAAAGGAACTGAGAGAAACCATGATCCAGTATCTGAGAGACAGAGGCGTAGTGGTAGAGGAGGTAGAGTATGTTTAAGGAAGGTATGCTGGCTCTGGTGGGACAGGGCTTTGTAGAAACATTATATATGACGATCGTGTCTACCGCTTTTGCTTATATCATCGGGCTTCCCCTTGGTCTGCTGCTGGTGGTGACAGATAAGGATGGGATCAAGCCCCATCCCTGGCTGAATGCGATTCTGGGAACGGTCATCAACATCGTTCGTTCCGTTCCTTTCCTGATCCTGTTTGTAACCATCATGCCCTTTACCAAGCTGGTAGCTGGCACCACCATCGGTGCCAAGGCAGCCATTGTAGGGCTTCTGGTAGCGGCAGCACCATTTGTGGCTCGTATGGTGGAATCTTCTCTGAAGGAAGTGGAAAAGGGTGTGATCGAAGCGGCTCAGTCCATGGGTGCGTCTCCCTTCCAGATCATGACAAGGGTGCTTTTGCCGGAGGCGAAGCCCTCTCTGCTGGTGGGCAGTGCCATTTCCATTACCACGATCCTCGGTTACTCCGCAATGGCAGGCTTTGTAGGTGCCGGCGGGCTGGGTGCCATCGCAACAAACTATGGATATTACCGCGGCCAGTCTGATGTCATGTATGTTATGGTGATTCTGATGGTCATCATCGTACAGGTATTTCAGGAGCTGGGGATGCGGATCTCCAAAAAAACAGACAGAAGACTGTAAATCCCGCACAGGG
>JAUNCB010000216.1 GCA_030526765.1 Bacillota bacterium | reverse complement strand
ATCCGCCACTGTTGCGCGGTGTTTTTTTGCGATCTTCCAAAGGCTGTCTCCTTTTTTTATCCGATAGATGATCGCCCCCGCCATGGGCGGACAATTCCGCTCCTCCTCCCCGATCCCTGTTATGACCTCCGCTTCTTCGGCTCTCCGTGCCACACCATCCATCACAATGGTTGCCCGCAGCTCTCCTTCCCCCTCAGACAGCATCTGGAAATCCAGTTCCTCCAGCCGCAGCGTAATCTCAGCATCATCCCCTGTCCGCACTCCCTTGCTCTCCATGATCTGCTGAAAAGGGATTCCCTGCCGCAGCACTGCCAGCGGGGCACCTTCCTCGGCACTTTGATATAATATCTCAACCTGTAAAACACCTTCCACTTCCATGGCATCTGCTGATGCTGCCGCCTCCAGCAGGCGCACCTCTCCCCACACTGCTTCCGAATGGAGCATGCCGCCTCTTTCTGCATGGATTCGCTCCTTGATTGTAAATTGATTTTGCCCCTCCGCCACCGTCAGCGGATAAGTGATCCTTTCCTTTTGCAGCACCGCATTCCCTTCTGGCATATAAGCATCCAGAAGAATCTCCGTCTGTCCCTGCTCTTTTCCCAGCAGCATTGCCCCAACGGTGGCATCTATCTGCACCAGACGGCATTCCCCATCCTCATCCACCGTCGGCTGCAGCCGATGCTCCTCAAGGGTCAGTTCTCCCGAAAGGTCTGCTTTCGGCGTAAGCCCCTCCATCTCCAGATACCCGCTGAAGGGAATTTTTTCCGTTACACTGCCCAGCTTTCCTTCCTCATCCATATAGAGCAGCTCCACCAGCAACTTCCCCCGTACCTGCGCTTTTCCATCCATAGGGCGCAGCTCCTGCTCCGTCAGCCGAAGGGTTTCCAGAAGGATCTCTCCCATTTCCGGCAAGGATTGCGATAGGATCAGCTCATCCTTCACTGTAAAGCGTTCCTTCCCCACCGCCGTTTCCTTCTCCAGTGCCAGCTTTCCCTTCAGGGTTTCCATATTTTCCGTTTCCGCCCCCGTCAGCAGCGTAATACAACAAGGCTTCCACGCCTTCGCCTCCACCAGTAAAACCGCCCGCACCCCAATCTTTCTGTCATTGATAATTTCACAGTCCAGATGCTCCAGTTCGGCGGTCAGAGAAACCTCCATGTCCTTCTCCAGACCATCCATGTGCAGAAAATCCTCCAACGGCAGCACTGCTGTCATGGCATACAGCGGCTTTTCCCCCGCCTTTGCCCGATACAGTGCCGTGATCTCCACCTCTCCCGAAAAGGAAATCCGCCCGTCAGTGATCCGTTTCTCCCGCAGCCGCACCCCGCCTGCACACCGCAGCACCTCCTGCAGATCCGGCTTGCTGTCCGGTACGATCATATCCCCCTCCAGTAATATCTGGCTCGCCTGCTTCCCTGTCGGCTGCTTCCATTCCATGGTCTCTTTTTCCAGTGTCAATGAAAATCCCTCCTCGGTCTCTTTCAGAATATCCCTGCAAATCTTGTCTTTAGTATGTATATTTCCCAAGAGGAATTTTATGCATGAAAAAGGAAGCATCCGCAGATGCTCCCTCTTACCATTTCTATCTTTATTGCCGTTCTATTGCTTGTTTCTTCCCTTTACGCTCCGCAAACATGGCTCCGCCCAATATCAGCACCGTTCCCATCAGCTGCATTGCACCCATGCCTTCTCCCAGCAGCACCGCAGAAAGCAGCACGGCGGAAAGAGGCTCCAGATAGCCGCAGACCGCCACCGTCTGTACGGGCAAACGCCCGATGGCGGAAAAATACAGATAGCATCCTCCGCCTGTGTTTACGATCCCCAACAGCAGCACAGGGATCCAGTCCCCCTTCGGGATTTCCACTGCCATTCCCTGCTGTACAGCCATAAACACAGCCACCACCAGAAAGCTGCAGATGGTCTGCAGCATGGCATTTTCCAGCCCTGTGATATGCTCCGCCTTTTTATTGAAGATCACCAGAACCGCATAAGTTACAGCCGCCATCGCGCCGCAGAAAAGTCCCCATACCGTCTTTCCCGCCTGAAAAGCATATCTGTTAATGCATAGGATCCCCGCAAATACAGCCAGAAAGCCCAGACATTTCTGTTTTGTCAGCCTTTCCTGAAACAAAATGGGCCCCAGTGCCATCACGATAACCGGCCCGCAGTAGCACATCAGTGTTGCTGTCCCCACACCGATCTGACGATAGCCCTCATACAGAAACAGCCAGTTAAAGCCCATTGCCGCCCCCGCCAATGCCAGAAAGAACAGTTCCTTTTTATAACGAAGCCCCTGAGATTTCTGCCGAAGCAGCAGGAAAATCAGCAGCAGCACGAGACCACCGATACCTGACCGCAGAAAAACGATTTCATGACTGCTCATGGCAATATGACTGGCAACAATGCCGTTGGAACCAAAAATCAATAATGCAGCGATGTATTTTATAAATGGTATGTTCATCGTATCCCTTCCTCGTCTTGCTTTTTCTTCAGGGCTATTGTATCATACTCTATAGCATAACAGAAGCGTATGTTTCTCATGTTTAAAATCACAAAACCAGATATATGGAGTCATTATGGATAAAAACATATTAAAATACATAGCATTCGTAAAAACCGTCGAATATGGCAGCTTCACAAAAGCAGCAGAAATACTGAATTATTCTCAGTCGGGGATCAGCCGTATGATCAGCGATCTGGAATCGGCATGGAAGGTGACCC
Organism: Bacillota bacterium; assembly: GCA_030526765.1. Classification (GTDB taxonomy): domain Bacteria; phylum Bacillota; class Clostridia; order Lachnospirales; family Anaerotignaceae; genus Anaerotignum_A. Next base: position 351 of record JAUNCB010000216.1, on the reverse strand, counting down.
TTCTGGAGCGAAACAAAGGAGGCATTCGGCTGACCGGAGACGGTCTGAAATTACTGCCTCGTGCCAAAGCCCTTCTCAATGAATATGAGCAGCTTCAAACAGAAATAGATGCCATAAACGGACTGCAGTCGGGCATCATTCGGATCGGAACCTTCTCCAGCATCGCAACCCACTGGCTTCCCAATATTATCAAAGAATTTCAGAAGGATTATCCGAACATTGATTATGAACTGCTGTTGGGCGATTACACCGAAATTGAAGAATGGATCCGCACAGGCAGAGTCGATCTCGGTTTTCTTCGCCTGCCAACCCTTCCCGAACTGGAAACTCATTTTCTGGAACAGGATGATT
>JAUNCB010000215.1 GCA_030526765.1 Bacillota bacterium | reverse complement strand
CGATTTTCTCGCCTGCGGTAAATCCCATATCATCTGTCTGAAAAATCTGGGAGGTAAAATCAATGCCCCAATGGGCAGAAAGTAGAAGCGGTAAGCTTTCTGTTCTAAGATATCCCGCTCCGAAAACCAGCCCGATCACAAAGGCATAGGAAATCTGGATCAGCGTCGTTTCCAGCCCCAGAACAGGAAGATTTGTAAGATGGATCACCCCAAAGGATGCCGAAGAAATCAGAATCGCCTTCCACCCGGCTTTTTTCCCTTCTCCGAAACCATTATATAAATTCTGCAGAACGATCCGTCGATAGATCACCTCTTCATATATCCCCGGCGCAAAACTGAAAAGGAGTGCCGTCGCCAAAGGTGCAGTCTTCGCCCCTGCCAAAGCAGCCGAAATCAGATTGAACGCCATGATCGCCCCCACAGGAAGCAGAAAAGAAAATTCCCTCTCCCCTCTGCCCGTTTTCTGCGGAAAGGGATGCTTCCCCGCCGAAAAAGAAAGCAGCAGAAAAAGTGCGGTGATGATCCGCATGATTGCGTAACATAAAGTCTCATCCCCGATCCGCTGCGATAGGATATCAGACAATATACTGGTAAACAGAATGATCAGCACAGGAAACAGAAATGCCGCAAGGATGGGATGCTTTTTCATTATTTTTTTCACAAAAGAATCCTCCTCTTATACAAAAACCCATCCTTTCTAAAAAGAAAGAATGGGTTTTATTGTTTTTATCAGTCAAACAGAGAAGAAATGGATGTACCTTTGTGGATGAAGTTGATTGCTTCCGCAAACAGATCTGCCACAGATACCATTGTCACTTTGTCGATTTTCTTTTCTTCGGGCAGTTCGATGGTATCCAGAACCAGCAGCTCATTGATTGCAGATGCTTCGATTCTTTCCATTGCAGGACCGCTCAGTACACCATGTGTACAGCAGGCATCTACTTCCACCGCGCCTCTTTCCTTCAGTGCATTTGCAGCATTTGTGATGGTACCCGCTGTATCGATCATATCGTCGATCAGGATTACCTTCTTACCTTCGATATCACCAATGATATTCATGATTTCGCTGACATTTGCTTTGGGTCTGCGTTTGTCAATGATAGCAATGGGAATATTCAGTTTTTCTGCAAATCTTCTTACTCTTGTTACGCTGCCCAGGTCGGGAGAAACAGCAACAAAATCTTTTTCCAGATTTTCACCGTATTTATTGATGTAGTAGTTTGTCAGCAGAGGGCTGCCAACCAGGTTATCCACAGGGATATCAAAGAAGCCCTGAATCTGTGCACAGTGCAGATCCATTGTCAGCACACGGCTTGCACCTGCGCTTGTCAGCAGATTCGCAACCAGCTTCGCACTGATGGGATCTCTGGGTCTTGCTTTTCTGTCCTGACGCGCATAACCATAGTAAGGCATTACTGCTGTGATTCTTGCTGCGGATGCACGTTTCATTGCATCGATCATGATCAAGAGTTCCATCAGGTTGTCGTTTACAGGATAGGATGTGGACTGAATGATGAATACATCTGCGCCACGGATGGTTTCATTGATTTTTACGGAAATTTCACCATCGCTGAATTTTTCTACTTCTGCATCGCCCAGTCTCAGGCCAAGTCTTTCTACGATGGCTTCTGCCAGCTCTTTGTTGGAATTGCAGGCAAAAACTTTGATGTTGCTAATGCCGGAATTAAGCATATGTCTGTCCCCCTATAAATAGATCTTTTAGGTAATATAAGCCCATACAGTTTTATGTTACACTGAAAACCGCAGAAGTTCAACTGGATTTCGACAAAATTTTGCACAAAATCTTATTTTCTCTTTTCTACCCAGCCTTCGATCACGGTCTGCTTTGCTCTTGCCACCGCAAGCACCGCTTCGGGTACGTCTCTTGTGATAGTGGAGCCTGCAGCGATATAGGAACCTTTCTTCACCGTTACAGGTGCCACAAGGTTTACATTGCAGCCTACAAACACACCATCCTCCACAACGGTACGGTGTTTCTTTTTGCCGTCATAGTTTACCATGATGCTGCCGCAGCCGAAGTTGATCTTTTCGCCGGCATCTGTGTCGCCGATATATGCCAGATGAGGGATCTTTGTGCCATCCCCGATATTGGAATTCTTCACTTCCACAAAGTCGCCCACCTTCACCTTATTGCCGATATGGCAGTTGGGGCGTATATACGCAAAGGGACCTACTGTGGTTTCATTGCCGATTTCAGATTCAATGGCTGTAGAAGACTGGAATACCACGCCATCCCCCAGCTTAGTGTCTGTCAGGCGGGAATTGGGGCCGATCTCACAATCCTCCCCGATGATACAGCTTCCTTCGATCACGCAGCCGGGCAGGATAACCGTATCTCTGCCGATGATAACATCTCTGCCGATATAGGTATTTTCCGGATCTGCCAGTGTTACACCGTTTTCCATATGTCTGCGGTTGATGCGGTTTTTCATGATTTTCGCTGCCTCTGCCAGCTGCACACGGCTGTTTACACCAAAGAATTCATCGGCATCCGTTGCAACCACGGCTTCCACCTTTTCCCCTGTTTTCAGGATCAGCTCCAGACAGTCTGTCAGATAATATTCGCCCTGAGCATTGTTATTGTTCAGCTTACCCAGAGAATCCTTCAGTGCCTTGCCGTCAAAAATATAGATGCCTGTATTGATTTCGTTCACCAGACGCTCCACATCGGATGCATCCTTATGCTCAACGATACGCAGGAAGGAACCGTCGTCCCCTCTCATGATTCTGCCATAGCCTGTGGGATCGCCCACCTTTGCAGAAACCACTGTCACACCATAGCCCTCTTCTCTGTGTACCGCCACCAGCTTGGACAGGGTTTCCCCTGTGATCAGCGGGGTATCTCCGTACAGGATCAGCATATCGCTGTTTTCATCGATAAAATCACCTGCCATCATTACTGCATGGCCTGTCCCCTTCTGCTCTGCCTGCAGTGCAAAGGAAACACCTTCTGCCTGAATGCCTTCCCTTACCATTTCCGCTTTATGGCCTACCACGACACAGACATCCTCTGCACCACAGTCTTTCGCTGTATCGATCACATAGTCCACCATA
>JAUNCB010000214.1 GCA_030526765.1 Bacillota bacterium | reverse complement strand
CATCATTGCCATCATCATTGCTAAAAACTTCTTCATAATAAAAAACCTCCTTGGTATAAACAAAAAGCGGATACGGATGACTCCGTATCCGCCATGGATTCAGATTGTTTCGCTTAGAAATAAAACAATATGGAAATTACTGTGCAAAGTACAGACCATTCAGACCTGTTGCGTCTGTCATAGCGATCATAATCAGCTGACCATCTGCTGTTTCTGTAAATGCGCATGCATAGATCAGTTCTTTACCGTTGTAATCGAATCTTACATCATAAACACTGTCGCCTGTATCTGTATATGTGCCTTCCAGAGTGCCGCCGCCCTGTACCATATATGCTTTGTCTTCATCAAATTCCAGGTTCAGAACGCCGCCATACATTGCCATTACTTCTTCGTAGTCTGCCTGGCCCATTTCCATGCCGTCAAGGAAACCACCTGTCAGACCCCATGTGGATCCTGCGATATCTTCCACTTCTACGTAAGACAGATCGAACAGTGTTTCATCACCCTGTTCCACTTCAGGTTCTGCTACAACAGGTGCATCACCGGAAGTAATTTTTACAGTCTGTGTTTCCTGTTCCCAGCCTACATTATAGCCGAAAGCCTGTGCCAGATATTTTGCAGGGGCATATGTACGACCATTTTCGCTGATCGCTGCTGTATCCATCTGAACTACTTCGGATTCTGCCAGTTTTGCGCCATACACAACATATTCTTTGGAGTTCAGTTCGAATGCAACTGTTGTTACACCATCACTGAAAGAAGCTTTCTGTGTATCTCCATTCCAGAAAACTGCCAGACCCAGTGCATTTGCGATGGGGCGCAGAGGCACCAGTGTACGGCCATCTTTAATAAAAGGTTTTGCGTCTGTCCATTCGATCGCTTTGCCGTCCACAGATACATTGATATCAGCTGCCAGCGCTGTTGTGCCCATACCGATGCACATTACTGCAGCCAGAGCCAGAGAAATCAGTTTTTTCATAATCATTTCCTCCTTTAAATAATAAATAAAACACCTTTATGAAATCAGAAATCAAGGCGTAAAGTACATACCGAATTCGCCGCTGTTATCAGGCAAAGCAATCATTGTCAGACCATCCAGATCGATGAAGATCAGAGAGTAACGCAGTGCTTCTCCATTGTTATCAAATTCCACGCCAACGCCGCCTTCAATGTATTCGAAGTAACCATTCAGAGAGCCGCCGCCCTGAACCATTTCAGCTGTACCGTCTTCATTGAATACAAACTGCAGTTTACCGCCATACATTTCGATTGTTGCGTCATAGTCTTCCTGTGTCATTTCTGTGTCATCCATGTAGCCGCCGCAGAAATCCCAGTCTGTACCTTCCAGTACGGGTGTTTCTACTGTTGCTACATCCCACAGTGTGAAACCGTCAGCGCCGCCGTCAGCTGTATCTTCTACAACTTCTTCTACCACTTCATCTGCAGGTTCATCCACGGGTTCATCAGAGCCGCCGCAAGCAGCTACGCCAAACGCCATCATCATAGCCATCATCAGTGCAAGAAATTTTTTCATAAATAAAATCCCCTTTCAATTTCTCTATTTTTTTGCGGTTTTCAACCGCTGTAAAACAATGTATACTTCATCTTCCATCGCTCAATAAAACTCTATGAGGATTATAAGCGATCCCCTTATCATTTCTCTCCTTCCTTTTTAGAATCAACTGCAGTGTACTAACTTAAGAATATCAAGAATGAAACAGTTTTCGACAAAAACAACTCGAACGGTAGCTCTTTATAACATGAACGGTTAACAGTCCAAAGCCAGCCATTTATTCTTTTTTATGAAAATGTCTTCCCGCTCTTTTCCAAAAATCATTCTTTCAGGGAACCGCCGCAGTATTCGCAGCAGCCATTTGCACTAGGCATTGTAGTTGCACCGCACCAAGGGCATGTTACTGCCTGTTTGGGTGCCGCAGCTGCTGCCGCCGCTGTTCTTGCCGCCTGGCGTGCTTCTGTCAGTACGCGTTTGATTTCATAGCCCATTTCCTGATAATCACGAACTTCAGGATGATCGGAAGGGCCACCGCCGAACATGCCTCTTCTGCCGCTTTCCTTCACAGTTACAGCGTATTTATTCAGCTGGAAACGCATTTCCTCAAAATAGGGATGTTTCACACGAATAATAATGTTGAAATTATAGCGATATGTATAACGAGGAGGATTGTAGCTTACCCATTCTCCTTCCGCGTTCTGTCTCTTTTCTTCCGAATGGCTTTCATCTGTATCCACTTCAACACCGATCACCTGCGCAAAATCGATCACATCAGGATTTTCTTCTCTGAAGTCTTTTTTCGCTGTTACAACAAACTGATATTTGTCTTCATCCAGATAAATTTTCTTATCTTCGCCCAGAACACGAGTTACATTGAAGTCTTTCAGTTTTTCCTTGTTTGCTTCACGGTAATCCAGCTGTTCCAGAATCTGTTCCAGCGTGCTGCTGCCTCTGTCCTTGAACCAGGGAGAGAGTTTGTTCGCGCAGCCATTACACATATTGGCATCTTTCAATTTGTTATTGCCAAGCAGGCCGATTTCAGCACCGCAGATCGCACATTCTTTCTTTTCAAACAATTTACCGAATAATCCCATAATGGAACCTCCTTTTTTATCTCTTCATTTTCTTTTTACAGATCTTTTATGTATGGCAGGAAGAATGTTCCCCCTGCCGAAAAATCATAGTTGTCAGCTTATAATATCACCATCATCAAAAGGATCACCGCATTCAGGACAGAATTTCGGTGCTTTTGTAGGGTCTGCAGGCTCCCATCCGCATTTATCGCATTTATACTGAGGAACACCCGCGGGCTTTTTGCTACCGCATTCAGGGCAGAATTTGCCTTTATTCACTGCGCCGCAGCTGCATTCCCAACCATCTTTCTGCACAGGCTTGGGAGAACCACATTCGGCACAGAATTTGCCTGTTACTGTCGCACCACAGCTGCATGTCCATGCTTCTGCAGGAGCAGGCTGAGGTTTGCCGCAGCCCTGACAGAATTTGCCTGCATTGCCTGCCTGACCGCAGGAACAGGTCCAGCCAGCCATCATTGCTGCTTTTTCTG
>JAUNCB010000213.1 GCA_030526765.1 Bacillota bacterium | reverse complement strand
AAAGCCGCTCTAAAAAACGAATCAGAACGGCTTGATTTTATTTCACATACTTCACATCTGTTTTCAGCACCCCGGCTTTCCTTGCCGATCCGCCTAAACATTCCGATTCAGCCCTTACCAAACAATCCGTCGCAGATATTCTGCAGGGTTTTGGGCAGAGGTGCTGTCATCTCTTTTCCGTACAGATAGCCCAGTGCCCCATCCCTTTCCTTCCATTCCACCCGCAGTGCATGCAGGAACTGATTGGAAAGACCGTATTCCTTACGGAATTTTTCATTGGAATGCACCGAACCGTATTTTCTGTCACCCACAACGGGATGACCGATAAACTGCATATGGGCACGGATCTGATGGGTCTTTCCTGTGATCAGGTGGATCTCCAGCAGTGTGTAGCCCTTTGCATGGGCAATGGGACGATATTTCGTCATGGTTTTTGCCCCGTTCCCCTCCCCCTTGGAAAGGTGAACCTGATTTTTCTCTGCATCCTTCGTCAGATATGCAGTGATCTCTCCTGCCTCCCGGATCTCTCCGGCAACCAGTGTCAGATAATATTTATTCAGCTGATGGGTGCGGATGATCTCATTGACCTCCTGCACCCCCCGCAGGGTTTTTCCCGCAATAACAAGTCCGCTGGTGTTTCTGTCCAGACGGTTGCAGAGGGCAGGGGTAAAGCTGCTTTTGGCATCGGGGGTGTATTCTCCCTTCTGATACAGATAATACAGGATCTGATCGATCAGCGTATCTCTGTCATCGGCTCTTTCGGGATGGGTCAGAAGCCCTGCAGGCTTATTTACCACCAGAATTTCCTCATCCTCATAAACAATGCCGAAATTGCGCTTCGCCTGCGCCACTGTTTTCTCTTCCATAAAGGAGGAGATGGTTTCCTCCGCCAGATAGAGCTGGAGGGTGTCCCCTGCCTGCAGCAGCTCACTGCCCTCTGCTCTTCCGCCGTTTAATTTGATGCGTTTTTTCCGCAGCATTTTATAAAGGAAGCCCTTGGTGGCCTTATTCATATATTTCAGCAGAAACTTATCCAGCCGCTGATTTTCTTCCTTTTTTGTGATTCTGATTTCCTTCAAGGCTTATTCCTCCGAAAAATCAGCTGTGGATCCATGCCAGATATGCACTGATGAAATCATCGATCTCGCCGTCCATCACCGCATCCACCTTACCTGTTTCCTGACCGGTACGATGGTCTTTTACCATGGTATAGGGCATGAATACATAGGAACGGATCTGGCTGCCCCAGCCGATTTCCTTGGTTTCACCACGGATCTCAGCCAGCTTCTGCATCTGTTCTTCCAGTTTCAGTGCCAGCAACTTGGATTTCAGCATCTTGAATGCTTTATCCTTGTTGGCAAACTGGCTTCTTTCCTCCTGACAGGCAACCACTACGCCTGTAGGGAAGTGGGTGATACGGATGGCAGAGGATGTCTTGTTGACATGCTGACCGCCGGCACCGCTGGCTCTGTAGGTATCGATACGGATATCATCGGGTTTGATCTCGATTTCTGTATCGTCTTCGATTTCAGGCATAACATCGCAGGAAGCGAAGGATGTCTGTCTTCTGCCTGCACTGTCAAAGGGAGAAACGCGCACCAGACGGTGGATCCCTTTTTCAGACTTTGTATAGCCATATGCATTTTCGCCGTTGATCTGGAAGGTTACGGATTTCAGACCTGCTTCATCCCCGTCCAGCATATCCAGAAGCTCCACCTCGAAGCCTTCCTTCTGTGCCCATCTGGTATACATACGATAAAGCATGTTTGTCCAGTCGCAGGCTTCTGTGCCGCCTGTACCGGCATGCAGTGTGATGATCGCATTGTTTCTGTCATATTCGCCGTCCAGCAGTGTTGCAATACGCAGCTGTTCGAATTCTGTCAGAAAGGTTTCGTTCATTTCCTTTACTTCTTCGTATACGGTTTCATCCTGTTCCTCGATCCCCATTTCGATCAGAGTCAGAATATCTTCATAGGTTGTTACAAGGCCTTCAAATTTGCCGACCTTTGTTTTCAGACCTTTCAGCTGCTGCAGTGTTTTCTGGCTCTTTTCCAGATCGTTCCAGAAATCGGGATCAGCGGAAAGCTCTTCCAGTTCAGTGATCTTTTCTCTGGCGCCGGCAACATCAAGAGAGCCGCCCATTTCCTCTAATTTTTCGTCATAACCAGAAAGGCCCAGACGGATCTGTTCCAATTCGAACATCAAAAATCATCTCCTTTATAAATGGAATCATGAAATTTTTATCGTTAATATCTTTTTCTACCTTGCTATCTATTTTCTTCGGAAAACGCTTCCGCTGAAAATCTGATCATATTCCCGCCGAAGGATACCAGAAAATCTTCCATCGGCACCCACCATTCGGGTTTGTTTTTCTCCGCAAAAGCAGAAGGATGATGCACCAGAAAAGCTGTCAGTGTTCCATCCTCCGTTTCATAGCCGAAACAGGGGATCAGGTGACCGCCCTTTCCATAGACGCCGCCGGCATAAGGATTTGGCTGCCCTCCCATAAAGAAGGGCGCAACGGAAATGATGCAGGGGCAGCCGCTGTCAAGAACCGCCTTCAGATCTTCCGGCGTTTTTCCCCGCAGGGCTTCCCCATAAATTCCATATTCCTCCGCCATGTGTGCCAGTCCCCAGTGGATCCAGCCCACGCCGTCTTTGTATGCACCTGCCGCTACGCCCTTTTTGATCATAGGACCGTGACGCTCGGCATTTCTGCCGAAACCATCCAGCACCATACGCAAAGAGGCAATCCCGCAGCTGCGAAATGTCCAGTGATCTGCCGTTTCAAAATCGGGAAACTGTTCCGCCTCCCAGTTATCCGCCGTCATCTGCTGGGTATAAAAAGGGAAATCCATCGGCAGTCTATACCGTTTTTTCTCTCCCATTCTCATTCCTTCTTTCAACGATCAGGCATTACGTCCGCAGCACTGTTTATATTTCTTGCCGCTGCCGCAGGGACAGGGATCGTTTCTGCCAACCTTTTCATCGGTTCTTTTTTTCGGCTGCTTCACCAGAGATTCATCCTTGTTGGTAAACATGGGTCTCTGCTGTTCTTCCCGCTGCACCTGTGTCTGTACACGGACACGATACAGGATGCGCAG
>JAUNCB010000212.1 GCA_030526765.1 Bacillota bacterium | reverse complement strand
CAACAAGTTCCAGACCTACGTTCTGAACCTTGCCGTATCTCTGTTCCATTACTACGAAAATACCTTTACTCATTGTAGGGTTTCCTCCTTATATTTCTAATTTAGTATCCGATTCTTCGTCTAAGTAGATTAGATGATGAATTTAGCTTCCAGTTTGTCCATGATAGCTTTAACAGCTTCGTCTGCAGACAGACCTTCCAGAATTGTACCAGCGCCTTTTACTTCTTTTGTGAAGGACTGATATACGTTTGTAGGGGAACCCTTCAGACCGATCATATCCAGTTCCAGTTCATCTTTCAGATCTTCGAAGCCCAGAACTTTGATTTCTGCTTCATAAGCTTCTACGATACCTCTAACGGACATGTATCTGGGTGTTGCCAGTTCAGCGATTGCTGTCAGCAGGCAAGGTGTTTTGATTTTGATGATGTGGTAGCCATCTTCATACTGTCTCTTAACTACTACATGGTCTTCTGCTGCTTCGATTACTTCTTCAACATAGGAAACCTGAGGCAGGGACAGTTTTTCAGCGATCTGAGGACCAACCTGAGCTGTGTCACCGTCGATAGCCTGACGGCCTGTGATAACGATGTCATAGCCTACTTTTCTCAGAGCTGCAGCCAGGATACCGGATGTAGCATATGTATCGGAACCACCGAATTCTCTAGCGGAAACCAGGTAAGCTTCATCACAACCCATAGCCAGAGCTTCTCTCAGAGCAACGTCAGCCTGAGGAGGGCCCATGGAAACTACTGTTACTGTGCCGCCCAGCTGTTCTTTCAGCTGCAGAGCTGCTTCGATACCTGTTTTGTCATCGTGGTTGATGATAGAGGGAACACCGTCACGGATCAGTGTGCCTGTCTTAGGATCGATTTTAACTTCTACTGTATCGGGTACCTGTTTAATACATACAACGATTTTCATTATAGTTGTTCTCCTTCCAAATTTTAGTTAAGCTTTTCAATTAATCAACTCTTGTACTTTTCAAGATCAAACTTTCATAGCGCCGGAGATGATCATTCTCATAGCTTCGTTTGTACCTTCGTAGATTTCTGTGATCTTAGCGTCACGCATAGCTCTTTCTACGGGGTATTCACGGCAGTAGCCGTAACCACCAAACAGCTGAACAGCCATTCTTGTAACTTCGTTTGCAACGTCGGAAGCAAAGTATTTGCACATTGCAGCCAGAGGAGCGTAGTTGCCGTGGTTGTCTTTTTCTGTAGCAGCTCTCCAAACCATCAGTCTAGCAGCATCTGTTTTTGTCTGCATTTCAGCCAGTTTGAACTGTGTGTTCTGGTATTTACCGATGGGTTTGCCGCCCTGTTTTCTTTCTTTAACATATTTCAGTGTTTCGTCGATAGCACCCTGTGCGATACCTACGGACTGAGCACCGATACCGATACGACCGCCACCCAGTGCTGTCATAGCGATTTTGTAGCCCTGGCCTTCTTTGCCCAGCAGGTTTTCTTTGGGAACTTTAACGTTTTCGTAGATTACTTCACAGTTGGAAGCTGCTCTGATACCCATACGTTCGATGTTGGGACCAACGGACAGACCTTCGGAGTTTCTGTCTACGATGAATGCGGACATACCTTTAGGACCTTTGGATTTGTCTGTCAGTGCGAATACGATGAATGTATCAGCGAAGCCAGAGTTTGTTGTGAAGATTTTTGTACCATTCAGGATGTAGTCACCATTTTCATCTTTTGTTGCTTCTGTTTTAACACCAGCAGCGTCTGTACCAGCGCCGGGTTCTGTCAGACCGAAGCAACCGATTTTGGAACCATCAACCAGAGGTCTCAGCCATGTCTGTTTCTGTTCTTCTGTACCAAACTCATTGATGCAAGGGCAGCACAGAGATGTGTGTACGGACAGTGTGATACCTGTGGAAGCATCTACTTTGGACATTTCTTCCATGCACAGTGTGTATGTCAGAACGTCTGCACCCTGGCCGCCGTATTCTCTGCCATAAGGAATACCAAAAGCACCGATTTTCTGCAGTTTCTGAAGCAGTTCTCTATCGTAATCTTCTGCTTCGTCCATGTCTTTAGCGATTGGTTTAATTTCTGTTTCAGCGAATTTTCTGAACAACTCCTGCTGAAGCATCTGAGTTTTTGTTAATTTGAAATCCATTTACTATTCCTCCTATTTTTTAGAAATGTCGAAACGCCTGATGAGGCCACATCAGAACATTTCATTAAAAAAAACAACCTACTTCCCTACGACGCTGCCGTATGGATGCAGTTTATCAGCCTCCCATTTCTGCACTTGCGCACATCAATAAGAGACCATAATGCCTCCACAATGAATATACCATTTTTGTCTAAAATTTGTCAACATGTTTGTCGCTAAATAATAGATAAAAAACAGCCGCTTTTGTTGGTAATACCGACATATTTTTATCAGCCGCAATGTGGAAAAAAAGCTACAAAAAATACGGATGATATTCTACCGCTGATCTGCTGATGCGCAAGCGAAATTTCACATTCGGATCGTTTTCTTATTTTTTCTGCCGGATCTGCTTCCTTTCCCGGCACTGCACCGATCCGCACATTTATTTCGCATGCGAATGATACCGTTGAAAAAATAACACACATCCGCCGCTTCCTGCGGGAAATCCGTGTTTTTGTTCCTTATTTACTTTACACTATTGTCTTTTCTCTGTCAATATATTTCGCATGAGAACTATTTTCATCATCTATTCCTTGTCAGACAAATACCCGTCATATTATACATAGAAATCCACAGATTCTCCTGCTTTCCCCACCATATTTCTAGCCATTTCCATAGCTCATCTCTTCCCGGCAAAAAAAGAGAGCATCCAAATGGATGCTCCCTTGATGAGTCACATATGAAAGTATCAAAAATTATTCGATAACTTCTACTACGGAACCTGCACCTACTGTTCTACCACCTTCACGGATGGAGAATCTCAGACCCTGGTCCATAGCTACGGGTGTGATCAGTTCGATTTTCATTTCAACGTTGTCGCCAGGCATGCACATTTCTGTACCTTCGGGCAGGTTGATAACACCTGTTACGTCTGTTGTTCTGAAGTAGAACTGAGGTCTGTAGTTGTTGAAGAAAGGTGTATGACGGCCACCTTC
>JAUNCB010000211.1 GCA_030526765.1 Bacillota bacterium | reverse complement strand
CACCAAACCGCTGGAAATGAACGATCTCCCGCTCTCGCAGGAAGCGAAGAGGAGCGAGAACGGCAGGGTCTTCTGCCGGATCGGTCAGGTATTCGTAAGTGGAGCAGGCTTTTTGTTTTGTTGCACCTTTGTAAGTGTAATGTGCTATGTAAAGCAAATTGGTTATCAATGTAGAAAAATATCTGATAGATCTTCGGAATACAAAGTATTAAAGTAATAGAATAGGGAATGAGTAGAGAGTAGAATTTATGCTATCTTTTTTTATTACTTAGTTAAATTTTCTTGCATTTTTAGCCATGTACACACGAATAAGTCCTCTTTTATATAATTGGGGTGAGTCTATTGTTTTACAAAAATACATCTTATTGTTCGGAGCTTAAAAAACATGAAATATTATTGATTCTATCATGAATATATGCTATGGTTAAAACATAAAAAAATTGTAATAAACCAAATATAATTGGCGAAAAAGATGGGGGAGATGTAAATGAAACATTTTCACAAAAAAATACTCTCTGTTTTGCTGACTGGGGCAATGGTCGTGTCCAGCGTACAGGCAGTATGGGCAGCGTCCGATGACATCAGGGGACATTGGGCAGAAAAAGTCATCACCGAATGGCAGGAAAAAGGTATGATCACCGGCTACAATGACGGCACGTTCAAACCCGACAACCATATTACACGTGCGGAATTCGCTACGCTGCTGAATCGTGCGATGGGCTTTGAAAAAACAGGTGGCATTGATTTTTCTGATGTAAAAATCGGCGACTGGTACTATGACGCAGTGGCAAAGGCGGCAGCAGCAGGCTATACCAAGGGTTATGACGATAATACCTTCCGTCCTGCAAGAACCATCACCAGAGCAGAAGCAGCTGTGATGACAGCAAATGCTGCAGGTCTTACAGCAAAAGCAAGCGGTACCGCAGGCTTTACAGATGCAGCAAACATTCCTGCATGGGCAAAGGGCAGCATCGGTGCTGCGTCGGAAGCAGGTTTTCTGAGCGGTTATCCTGACGGCTCTTTCGGTGCTGCTGCCTCCATCACCAGAGCAGAGGCAGTTTCCGTACTGAACAGAGTGATGCAGGGCGGATCTGCAAAGGAAGCAGCCGTTGTGATCACAGAAGATGACACTGTACTGGAAGCACAGGTCATCAAGGGTGATCTGGTGATCGATGAAGCAGTCGGCGAAGGCGAAGTTTACCTGAAAGACATTGAAATTGAAGGCGACCTGATCGTTAAAGGCGGCGGTAAACATTCCGTTTATCTGGATAACGTAAAAGTCCTGGGCAAAATGCTCGTTTCGAAGCATGGTGTACATATCAACATGGGCGGCAGCACCAATGTAGCACAGGTGGAAATGGAAGCGGCTGCAAGCCTGACTTCTGCAGAGGACTTTACAGGTACAATCGAAACAATCACCATCACACAGGCGGTCGATTCTGATATAACGGTTGAAATCAGCATTACAGCAGAAAAAGTCGTTGTAGAAGGCAAAGTTACGGTTGAAATCAAGGCAGACGTAAAGGTTGTCGAAGTTAAGGAAGAGGCAGCAGGCACGCAGATCGTTGTGGCTGAAGATGTAAAAGTAGAAACTGTGACAGCAGATGCCGAAACAGCTGTGACCGGCAGCGGCGAAGTCGGCACACTGGAAGCAAATGCTGACAATATCACAGTAAGCGAGAGTGTTGCGGTAGAAAAAACCGAAACAGCCCCTTCCGTGAGCGAACCTACAAAGACAGAACCCACAGAATCCAATACACCACAGGAAACACCTGCGGATACCCCTTCCGGCGGCAGTTCTTCCGGCGGCGGCAGCAACAAAAAAGCAGCCAAAGATGCCCTAGATGTGATCGAAATCGACCTTTCCGCATCCGATGAATGGGTGACAGACGGTTATCTGTATGAACTGTTCGATATTACATTCAACGGTGCAAAATGGGTAGCTGAAGATCTGGAATGGAGCGACATCGAATTCCGTATCGACGGTGAAAAATTTGAATGGATCGAAGATGTAACCGTTCCCGGCGATTTTGAACTGGAAGCAGACATCATGGGCTATTCCTATGATTGGGATACACAGAAAGGCGCAGCAGAAGGTCTGGTTGCACTGTATGTGCCTCACAAAAATGTACAGGCAGGCAACAGCTACAAAGTGGAACTGGAATTCCCTTCCAGCTATCTGCGTGCCACAAGCGGCTATGTGATCAAAGGAGACAGATTTGTCGTTGATTTTACAGTAGATATCATCGATTCCGAAGCGGAACTGCCCGCGGTAGAGGATACACTGGATACCATCCCCCTGAACATTGCCGAAGCAGACGACTGGCGTACAGACGGCTATGTTTATACAGAATTTGAAGTTCCCTTAAAAGGCGGCAAATGGATCGGAGAACCCTCCTGGGAAAAACATGTATCCTTCTGGGTCAATGGGGAGCCCTTTATCTGGGACTGGGAAACAAGCCAGCCCGGGGATTATCCTCTGGAAGTTGACATGGTGACAGAATGGGATGACACTGGTAATATGACCGTAAAGGCAATGGTATTTGCCTATGTGGATGAAGTAGAAGATGGCGATGTTTATGATGTGGAAATCAGAATTCCTACCTATATGATGAAAGCGAACGAAGGCTATCGCCTGACAAGAGCAGAATCCGGCGTGATCGACTTCACAGTGACCATCGATGGCAAGGGCGACTATGTACGTCCCATTGTGGATGAGATCGACGATATCTATATTGACCTTTCCGCATCTGATGAATGGAAAACAGATGGCTATCTGTATGAACTGTTTGACATCACCTTCGATGGTGCATATTGGAGCGCAGAACAGGAAGACTATGATGCAGCGTGGGAAGCAGGCGAAATCAAGTTCTATGTTGACGGCGAAGAATTCCAGTGGATCGAAGGCGAAAGCAATGTAGGCGATTATGCAGTAGAAGTAGATGTTATGGGATATTCCTATGACTACTCTATAAATGAAGGCTTGATGCAGGGTCTTGTATGTGCATATACAGACAATGTATGGGAAGGCGGCAGTTATGAAGTGAGAATGGAATTCCCTTCCTACCTGCTGACTGACAACTCTGACGACCGTGATTTCAAAGACAAC
>JAUNCB010000210.1:2851-3111 GCA_030526765.1 Bacillota bacterium | reverse complement strand
TGTCAGCCTGCGTCAATCTCCTCCAGCGAAATAAATATTTTCTTAAAATCCTTGCAATAATAAGATTTCACAAAAAAGCCTTTAAAAAAAGAATCCAGGTTCATTTTCGTAAGGCTTAAATCATCCTCTTGATATCCCATAGCCTTTTCTTTTCCCCAGGTTATATGATGACTGCTCTTAAGAAAACCACCTTCTATTTTATGATTACAATACGGACATTTCATATAATACCCTCCCTTTGAATGGTAACCAAATAGAAA
>JAUNCB010000210.1:0-2841 GCA_030526765.1 Bacillota bacterium | reverse complement strand
CCCCTACAAAAATTATTTTGCAAGGGAACATAATTATTTCTGTGGGTGTTAGAGCCGTTTATGCAAAAATCATCTGATTCGTGCGGGGAAGCCCACCTTTTTCTGCACCTTGGTCAGTGTTCTGTCTGCCAGACGGCTTGCCTTTTCTGCGCCATCCTTGATGATGGCATCCAGATAATCCTTGTTTGCCTCCAGCTCCTTCACACGCTTCTGTACAGGCTCCAGATCCGCAACCACTGCTTCACCGACTGCTGTCTTGAAGGTACCGTAGCCCATGCCTGCAAATTCTCTTTCCGCTTCCTGAATGGTCTTGCCTGTTACCGCACAGTAAATGCTCAGCAGATTGGAAATGCCGGGCTTATCTTCACCAAAGCGGATCTCATTGTCGGAGTCTGTCATGGCACGCTTCATTTTGTTCATGATAACCTTGGGATCATCCATCAGTGTAATGATGTTATTCTGATTTTCATCGGACTTGGACATCTTCTTTGTGGGCTCCTGCAGTGCCATTACCCTTGCGCCCACCTTACCGATATATGCTTCGGGCACCTTAAAGGTATCCCCGTATACACCGTTGAAGCGCTGCGCCAGATCTCTGGAAAGCTCCAGATGCTGTCTCTGGTCTTCCCCTACGGGCACCAGATCTGTCTGATACAGCAGGATATCTGCCGCCATCAAGGTAGGATAGGTGAAAAGCCCTGCATTGATATTGTCCGCATGTTTGGATGCCTTATCCTTGAACTGGGTCATTCTGTTCAGCTCGCCCATGTAGGTATAGCAGTTCAGAATCCAGCCCAGCTCTGCGTGCTGAGGCACATGGGACTGATAGTACATAATATTCTTTTCCGGTTCCAGACCTACCGCCAGATACTGCACCAGCAGATCCCTTGCCTGCTTGCGCAGCTTTGCAGGGTCCTGACGCACAGTGATCGCATGCATATCTACGATACAATACAGGCAGTCATATTCATCCTGCAGCTTTGTCCAGTTTTTCAATGCACCCAGATAGTTGCCCAGTGTGATCACACCGGAAGGCTGCATTCCGCTGAAAATACGTTTTTTCTGTTCCATAGTATTCTTTCTCCCTCTCTTTATCTACACTTGCCGTGTTTATTTCTTTTCTTCAAATTCCACATCAATACAGCCGGGATCCACAGGAATAATGAATACGCAGGCAACATATGCCACCACGCCGATGAAAAAGCTCATCAGTGTTCCCAGAACCCAAAGCAGACGAATGATGGTTGCATCTGTATTGAAATATTCCGCGATGCCGCCGCATACGCCGGATACCTTCACATCATTTTTCGAACGATATAATTTTTTATTCATATGAAAACCTCCTATTTCTCTTCTTCCGCCCTTTGCCCTTTTCGCATCAGATCGTTTTCCAGAAAACTAAAATACTGATGGTCCCCGATAATAATATGATCTACAACCTCTACCCCCAGAGGCTCCAGCAATTTCTTCAGCTGTGTGGTCAGATAAATATCGTCAAAGGAAGGCTTCACCCCGCCGCGGGGATGATTATGGCAGAGCAGCACACTGGTCGCCTGATAGCGCAGTGCCTTTTCCACCACCACTCTGGGGCTGATGGGGGCATCATTGACCGAGCCATCCGCCGCCTTATAGCTATGCAGCACCTTCCTCTTGCTGTCCAGATAAATCGCATAGAAGCACTCCATGGGGCGATATGCCAGAAGCCCTCTGCAGTAATCCGCCGAAACGGCAATGGAGGTCAGTTCTGTTTTCTTTTCCAGTTTTTCCTGCTCATACCGCCGCACCAGCTCATGCAGCAGGGAAAGGAACACAGCACTTTTCAGCCCTATGCCCTCTGTTTTGGCGATCTCCCCGGGATCTGCCTCTATTAAATTGGTCAGGGAGCCAAATTCATTCAGCAGCCGATGGGCGATCTCATTGGTATCCCCTCTGGGGATGGTGCCGTATAAAAGCATTTCCAGCACCTCATGATTCGCCAGCCCGTCGCCGCCCTCCTTCAGAAAGCGCTCCCGCATTCTCTCTCTATGCCCTTCGTGAACCTTACTCATCTGCTTACACCTTTTGTTCCATAAATGCGATCATCTCAGGCAGACCGCCGCCGTAGATCACTTCCAGCAGTGCATCCAGTCTGGAAAGGGCAAGCTTTGCCTCTCTGTCTGTGATGATGCCTTCTTCCAGTGCCTCTGCGATCTCTCCCAGATCCACCACCTTCACAAAGCCATCCTCATAGATGATCACATCTGCCAGAAGGTCTGTAAAAACATAAAAGTTTTCTTCTTCGTTATAGGTTGTATCAATGATATCACAGTAATAGTATACCAGTTCATCCTTCGTATTCAGAAACTTACTGATCTTCCAGCCCTTATCCATATAATAGCAGGATACCCCATGGCTGAATTTTGCCTTGGGATGCAGCACATCCCATTTTGTCACCATCACATTTTCGCCCTGATAGGTGATCACATCATCCTTCAGATGAACGATCTCCGCAGGCATATATCTTTTTCTGTAAAGCATCGGAGCTGCCATAAGATCCCACTTCCCCTTAAAAATCAACCGTCACACATGTTGTTACCTCGGGAGCGCCTTCCCGCAGATCATTCATCATCGGCACATAGGTCTGAAAATGGGGGCTGTTTTTATGGGCCTCCACAGCAGCCTCATCCAGATATTTCTCAACAAAGCAGAAGGTTCTTTCATCCTCCTGCACCAGATCATAGTACACACAGCCGCTTTCCTGTCTGGTCGCTTCCACCAGCTTCTTTGCAATGGACAGAAACTCCTGCTGTTTTCCCTCCAGTAGTCTGCTTTTTGCCAATAATACGATCATGGGCTTTCCCT
>JAUNCB010000209.1 GCA_030526765.1 Bacillota bacterium | reverse complement strand
GATCCAACCATTCCACCTGCAGAGGGAACAGAAACACAGCCCGAAACCGATGAAACCTTCGGTATTCAATAAATATTATTTTTAAGGAGAAAGAAACATGAGTGAACAGAATATTTTAGCAACCATCGACGGTATTCAGATTACAGATGCAGATCTGGATGCGTATATTGCGGCTATGCCTCAGGAACAGCAGGCTTATGCTGCATATCCTCAGTTCAGAGAACATTGCCTGAAACAGCTGCTGGCATATCACCTGTATGCAAAAATGGCAGAAGAAGAAAAAATGGATGAAACAGAAGAATTCCAGGAACTGATGAAACGTGCAAGAAGAGATATTCTTGCACAGGTTGCCATCAGCAGCGTTCTGAAAGATATTACAGTATCTGAAGAAGAAATGCAGGCATTCTATAAAGAAAACCCCGATCATTTTACAGAAGGGGAGTCTGTACAGGCGAAACACATTCTGGTAGATACAGAAGAAAAAGCACAGGAAATTTTTGCGGCAATTGAAAAGGGTGAAATCTCCTTTGAAGATGCAGCAAAAGCACATTCCTCCTGTCCCTCCAATGCGCAGGGCGGCGATCTGGGCGAATTTGGCAGAGGCCAGATGGTTCCCGAATTCGATCAGGCAGCCTTTGAAGCAGAAATCGGTAAAGTGATCGGCCCTGTTAAAACACAGTTCGGCTATCATCTGATTCGTGTAGAGAGCAAAAAAGAGGCATCTGTGATGGAATTTGATACTGTGAAGGATCATATTCAGGGCACACTGCTGCAGCAGAAGCAGAACGAAGTATACTCTGCAAAATATCATGAGCTTCATGAAAAATATGTAAAATAATCACAGGAAGCAACTGTGATCCAATAAAAAATAACCCGAAAGAAATCTGAAAATGATCTCTTTCGGGTTTTTGTTTGTATAGGAAATTTTATTCTGCTGCTTCATTCAGCTTCTGCAATGCATTTTTTACATTGGTTATCTGATTGGAATCAGGGTATTCCTTCACGATTCGATTATACAGCTCTTTTGCTTTCACGATATCCTGATCCTCCTCTGCAATCTTGGCAAGATAGAACAGGGAGTCATCAATGAAGTTTTCGTTACTGGTATAGTTCAGTGCGGTTTCCAGATATGTCTTTGCTTCTGTGTAGTTATTGCTCAGAAACTCACTTTTCCCTTTTGTATAATAGGAATCTGCCGCTTTGGGATAGGCAGTGGACTTCACCGAGTTATATTTTGCAAGGTCTTCTTCGCTGAAGCTTACCGTATCAATGGAATCCAATGTAGTAACACAGGCTTCAAAGTCACCGTCGGTCATCTGGGCAACTGCAGTTGCCAGAAGCTCCAGATTCGCCTGCTTATTTTCTTCACTGCGCAGGAGCTTATTTTCTGCCTGCAGCTTCTCCAGCTCTGTTCTCATTGCCAGAACCTCTTCCGGTTTCATATTTGTTTCTCCGGCATAGTTTTCTACTGCGATCTCCAGCTCCTTCATCTTTGTATCCTTGCTTTCATTCAGCGCAGGAACGATCAGAACAAGGATCACAATCGCCGCAACACCGATCCCCGCAAGGAATGCCAGTAAATCCCGCTTCTCCAGAACACCGTTCTTTTTTTCTCTGCGTTTATAACGGGGGATAGGTGGATTGCTGTCTGTCTTTTTTACACTGACAACTGCAGCGGGTTTTGCCTTCTCGATCATTTTCGCAGGTGCTGCCGCAGATGCCCCTAAAAGGGAAGCATAGCGAAGGGCGATCGGGTTACGAATATCCCGTTTTAATACGATCTCATTAAAATGAAGAGCACGCTTTGTATTTTTATCCTCAATACAGCAGAGTGTCATCAGATTATAGGCATCCAGAAAATCCGGGTTATTATCAATGGCTTTTTTCAGCTGAATAACAGCCAGATCATCGCTGCCCTGTTTCAGGTAATGGATTGCTTGATTATACATACGGATGGCATCATTGCATTTTTCCATCTCACGGGCATTTTTTTGCAGATAATCAATATAGGAAACGGCAATATTGCCTTCGGGAAGCAGGGAACTGCTGATGATCCAGTGTTTCAGTGCATCGCCAAGACGGCCTGTTTCGCAATAGATCAGCCCCAGAAGATTTCTTGCCTGAATATTATTTTTATCAAATAAAAGGCTCTGCTCCAGATGTGCTGCCGCTCCGGAAAGATCTCTTTCCTCCGCCAGCTTCAGCGCATCATTATAAAGATGGATGGAGGCGGAACGGGTTTTTCGGAACACATAAACATCAACTCCACAATCAGGACAGCGGCAGCCTTCGAAAAACTCAAATCCACAATTCGGGCATTTCATGGCACTCTCTCCTTTACTCGTTGGATGTATGTTTCTTTTCTTTTGCAATATGCTGTAAAATATCCAGCAGATCCTGCATCTGGGAAGCCTGCAGGGAATCCTCGATCTGATCGATCTCCATAATAGGCTGATATCTGCTCAGTTCATCTTTAAAACTAAACACGGGTCATTCCTCCGTTTCAAATCATCTGTTCATAATATAGGTTCTGATGGCACCGATCATATACAAAGAACCGCAGCACAGAATGATCCCATCCTTTGCAGTGACAGAAAGGGCTTTTTCATAGGCCTTTCCTGTTTCTTTTTCTATATATATGGTGCCGGTATGGCTGGAAATGGAATGTGCCAGTGAGAAGGCATCCAGCTTCCGTTCACTATGTGGTTCTGTCAATATAACCGTATCGGCAATGGGGAGAATCTCCTCTGCCATTTTTGTATATTCCTTATCACCCAGAACGCCAAGGATCAGAGTGACTTTTTTATTTTCAAAATAAGTATGCATAGAGCGGGAAAGCTGCAGTATCCCATCTATGTTATGGGCACCATCCAGAAGGACAAGGGGAGCCTTGCCGCAGATCTCCATTCTGCCTGCCCAATGTGACTTTTTCAGTCCCTTGCGAATGCTTTCCTCTGTCAGGGAAAGACCCCTTTGGCGAAGCACCCCGCAGGCCTCCAGCACAGTAACACAGTTTTTGATCTGATAATTACCCAGAAGCGGTAATTCCACATCTGCCATGTCGATCAGATCTGTTTTCACAGAAAACACACTTTCCTCCAGCGATTGCTTTGAC
>JAUNCB010000208.1 GCA_030526765.1 Bacillota bacterium | reverse complement strand
TCGCCCAGCGGGTGTGTCCGATACCGATATGGGAGGGCTTCTGTCCGCTTTCTGCCAGCTTTGCTTCCAGACCTGCCAGTCTGCCCTTTACCTTGATGGTACGGATCCCATCTTCAAATACGGAAATCCCCGCAGAGTCATACCCGCGGTATTCCAGCTTGGAAAGACCGTTCAGCAGCACAGGTACTGCCTGATCCTTCCCAATATATCCTACGATTCCGCACATAGCTTCTACCTCCATTTGTTACCTTGATTTATCCGTTCGTTGCCTTTCTTTTGTCGGGAGCGTTGCCCGCTCCGTTTTGTAAAAAGACCTGCGTCCCTGAACGAAAGGGCGAGGAGCATCCGCCGAATTTTCGATACGGGAGGCCTTTGCCTCCGCAACTCCTGCCTCGTCAGCCGCCCGATCTGCGGCTCTGGCGCTTGATTCTGTCCTTCCTTTCCTTTGGGATGACCGATCGGCAGCCAGTCAAAGGGCATTTCCTTTGACATTTCTGAATTATGCCTGGACATAATTCAAAATATTATATCATATCCTTCCCCTGTGGTAAAGCATTTTCCTTATTCTATGGGATTCTCTGTCGATTTACCCCTAATTTCTGTAAAACTTACGAAAAATTTAAAACTTTTTTAATAGACCCGTCTCCCAAAATATACTATAATGGGTGCAACATAATAACTGAAAAGTCAGGAGGAAATAAATATGAAAAAATTATTTGCATTGCTGCTGACAGGCGTTCTTTCCTTCAGTATGCTCGCATGCGGAAAAACAGAAACACCAAAAGAAACAGAGATGCCCGAAAACATGGCCTCCATGGCAGCGCCCATTGACGCTCTGGCAAGATGCACGCTGGAGCAGGGTCGTGTGTATGACCCCAACGATCCCGAATTTATGTGGATCTCTCTGTTCTATTTTGTCGGTGCATACGGTTCAGAGTATCCCTCCATCTACGAAATGCCCGAAACCTATCAGCTTATGGTTATTGAACCTGCCATGGCGGATCATGCCGCTGCGTTGTTTGCTGATTTCAGCGAACTGCCCGAGCTGCCCGCATCTATGGAAGGCAATATCACCTATGACGCTGAAATTGACACCTACTATGTTTCCAGAGGCGATGTGGGTCTTTCCGAAACAAGACTGACCTCCTTCACCGAAACAGAAGAAGGCTATGCCGTAACCGCAGAGCTTTGGGGCATTGGCCCCGAAGAGGAGCTGATCCGTGCCTATGATGTGGTTCTGGTGGATAATCCTCATCTGGAGGAGGCAACTTACCCTGTTTATTCCTACAGCATCCAGAGCATTACGCCCGTAGGCGGGGAAACTGTTGCTTCTCCCGAGATCATCACAGAAGCCATGGTTTTCAACGGTCTGACAGATTCCCACACTGCAGAGCTGACCCTGCCCGACGGCAGCGTACAGCCCTTCCAGTTTGATGAAGCCTCTGATGCTGCCGCCGTTCTTTCCTCCTTACAGGAAGGCGACGGTGTTACCATCGGCTACATTGCGGATTCTCTGAAGATTGTAACCGCTGAATAAAAAACGCTGAAAAAGGGATAAATTCCAAATGGAATTTACCCCTTTTTTTATTTTGTCCAGCCATATCTTTCTGCAATTTTTTCTGCCGCAAGGATCCCGTCCACCGCTGCAGAAACAATGCCCCCTGCATATCCTGCGCCTTCTCCCGCAGGGTAAACCCCTGTATATCTGAGGCTCATGCCCCTTCCATCCCGCAGAATGCGGATCGGGGAAGAGCTGCGGCTTTCCACCGCTGTCAGAATGGCATCGGCTCTGTCAAAGGCCTTCAGTTTTCTGCCCATGGCAGGCAGTGCCTCCCGCAAAGCTTCCGTCATGAATGCAGGGAAAATATCATCCATGCTGCATTCCTTTTTCGCAGGACGATAGGTACCTTCCACCTCATTAACGGGGGCCGCCTCCTTTTTCAGAAAACTGCCGACCCGCTCCACAGGAGCGGTGTAGTTTCCGCCGCCCTGCTGAAAGGCCTTTTCCTCCAGCTCCCGCTGGAAATACATTCCCGCAAGGGGATGATCGCTACCAAAGTCCTTGGGATAAACCTGCACCAGCAAAGCAGAATTGGCATTCTTTCCATCACGGGCATGCTCGCTCATACCATTGACTGCCAGTCTGCCTTCTTCTGATGCCGCTGCCACCACATAACCGCCGGGACACATACAGAAGGTATATACCCCCCTGCCCTTAGAGGTGGTATAAGTCAGACGATAGTCTGCCGCAGGCAGTCTGTGGGCTGCCTCACCGTACTGCGCAACATCCACCATCTTCTGGGGATGCTCAATGCGAACCCCCATGGCAAAGGGCTTCTGCTCCAGCACAAAGCTTTCCTCATGAAGCAACTCAAAGGTATCTCTGGCACTATGCCCCAAGGCAAGCACCACATCCTCCGTTTCTATTTTTTCTCCATCTGCAAGAAGCACCGCTTCTATACGATCTTCCTGCCAGAGAAAGCCCGTTACCTTGGCAAAGAAGCGCACCTCGCCGCCAAGGGCGCAAATTTTCTCCCGAATGTTTTTTACCACACCCCGCAGCAGGTCTGTGCCGATATGAGGCTTGGCATCGTACAGGATCTCCTCGGGTGCTCCCGCATCCACCATTTCCTCCAGCACCTTTCGGCAGCGGGGATCCTTGATGCGGGTGGTCAGCTTGCCGTCAGAAAAGGTTCCTGCACCACCTTCGCCAAACTGCACATTATTTTCTGTATCCAGTTTGCCTGTATTCCAAAATTCCTCCACGGCTGCCTTGCGGCTTTCCACATCGCCGCCTCTTTCCAGCACAATGGGCCGAAGACCCATTTCCGCCAGAAGCAGCCCTGCAAACATCCCCGCAGGCCCAAAGCCAACCACCACAGGTCTTTTTTCGGGCATGGCTTCCCCCTTCAGCATCCTATAGTCCAGATCAGGGGTTCTGCTGATGTTCTTATCCTTATTCTTTTCCAGAATTTTCTTTTCATTCTTTACTTCCACATCCACCACATAAACATAATGGATGTTATCTTTTTTTCTGGCATCCAGAGAGCGTTTGAAGATGCGGTAAGCCCGAATCTCCTCCACAGGCACCCGCAGTGCCTTGGAAAGCTTCTTTTCCAGTGCCTTCTGATTGCCCTC
>JAUNCB010000207.1 GCA_030526765.1 Bacillota bacterium | reverse complement strand
CCTTCAAAATCCATGTTATGGGCAAAAATATTTGCTGTTACATAAACCTTTACTCCATGTTCGTGGGCAAATTTTACCCCCTCTGCCATGGTGTCGATATCAAAGTTCTTTGCTTTGGCTCTGAGACCGTATGCCTCACCGCCGATATATACTGCATCAGCACCGTACAAAACAGCGATTTTCAGTTTTTCCAGATCGCCTGCAGGTGCCAGAAGCTCCATTTTTTTATTCTTCTGATTCATCTGTTTCTCCTTCTGTATATTCTGTAAAAGGGATCTCCTTCTTTTTATAGCACAGTGCAACACCGTCCCCAATAGGGATAATGGAGGTTTCCAGTGCTTCGTGATGGGAAATATCCCACAGGAAATTCCGCAGTCTCTTATGGATGGTTCTCTGTCTGCGGGGAACACTGAAGCGGGTCTGGGCAATGGTACCTCCCTGCAGCACATCATCTACGATGAGCAGTCCGCCTACGGGCAGAAGCCGCAGGCAATGAGGCAGAAATGCCTGATACTGTCCTTTTGCCGCATCCATGAAAATCACATCATAAGGGCCTTCCAGCGTGGGGAGGATATTGGCTGCATCGCCTTCCAGTATCTTGATCTTATCCTCCAGTCCCATGCGTTTGATGTTTACACGGGCATCCTTCAGCATTACTTCAAAACGGTCGATGGTCGTTACCGTACCGTCCTCAGGCAAAAACTGGCACATCATTCCTGCGGAAAAAGCAACAGCTGTGCCGATTTCCAGAATATGCTTCGGTTTCTGCATGGTCAGAAGCACACTGATAAAGCGTGCTACCTCGGGAGGAACAATGGGAACATCAGCCGCCATTGCCTCTCTCTGGATTTCGCCCAGCACCCCATCGAAAAGGGGCTGCACGGTGCGAAGATATGCATTCATTGTATCGTCTGTAACATAATTCATTCTATTCTCTCCTGCTCATTCTCACTGAAAGCTGGCATTATAAGCAGCCTTTGCTTCCAGAAATTCATCGTAGGTCTCACAGTAAACATGATTGGATTTCCCTGCTGCTTCCACAACATAATAAAGGTATTTATGGGTTTCGGGATACAGTGCAGCACGGAAGGATGCTTCGCCGGGGTTTGTAATGGGGCCCAGGGGAAGACCGTAATTCATTCTTGTATTGTAAGGAGAATCTGTATTCAGATCAGCCTGTGTCAGTTCTCCGCCTGTTTTGCCAACGGCATACAGCACAGTCGCATCAATGCCCAGTGTAATGCCCTCTTCCAGTCGGTTATACATAACACCGGCGGCTCTTGCCCTTTCCTCCGGCAGCTGAATCTCCTTTTCTACCATGGAGGCCAGTGTAACGATCTCATCCAGAGTATACCCGCTGGAGGCTACCGCATTCTGATATTCCTTTGTATACATCTGATCAAAACGCTTCAGCATCATATCGACCACATTAT
Source organism: Bacillota bacterium (assembly GCA_030526765.1). GTDB lineage: Bacteria > Bacillota > Clostridia > Lachnospirales > Anaerotignaceae > Anaerotignum_A. Next base: position 1,712 of record JAUNCB010000207.1, on the reverse strand, counting down.
GAACAGACATGTCTTCGGAAAGGAAATATGTATCGGGGAAGAGATATCCTTCCAGTCTGTATTCTCTTTCCGGCAGATCCTTGAGGAAATCATATTCGAAGGTACCCGTGTTGGCTTCCTGAATAAATGCTTCGGCAGAGCAGATCCCTGCTTCCTCAACTCTGGCAGCGATCTGTTTTACATTATAGCCCTCTGGAATGGTCAGCTGCAGATCCTGTACCACCTTCCCGCTCTGGAGCAGCTCCATGATCTGGCGCTTTGTCATGCCGGTATCCACGGCATATTTCCCGTGCTTATAAGTGCCGTCAAAACCCTCCAGCTTACTGGTCAGCTTAAAGCCGAATACACTGCTGATCAGTTTGTTTTCCTTCAGAATATTGGCGATCTCTTCTGTTCCTGCGCCTGCAGGGATGGTAACGGTGACCTCTGTTCCGCTCAGGTTCAGCTCCTCCTGAGGCGGATTCATCAATTTGTTCATAAAAACAAAGGAAAACAGCCCAATCGCCACTGCGATGCCAAGGATGATCAGTCCTTTGGCAAATCCTGTGAGACGGCGTTTTTTCTGTTGCTTACGGCGGGGTTTTCGCTGCTCCTTCTGTGGTACAGCAGGTCTTTCCGCCCATCTCTCTTCCATCGGTTCCATTGCAGCAGGAGGTTCCGCAGCAGGTGCAGGAATTTCAGCCATGGGCTTCTGCATTTCCTCGGCATCTGTTTGCTGTGTCACCCGATCAGAAGAAAATCGGAACGGCTGACGATCCTCCCTTTGGGGAAATCTTGTTTCCGCAGAAGATCTTTTATCAAATCTATCATCCATATTGATGCTCCTTTCATTTATCCATCATATTATTATACATTTTTCTTGCTCTTCCTACAACAAAATATTCTTCTTTTCTTTGAAATCTTTTTCCCATTCTGTAAATAGTTGCAGGAATTTGCGGAAAAGCGTATAATAATAATGGATTATTTTGAAGATTAGGAGATCAACCATGAAATATAATGAATGTATTCGTTACTTAGAAGAAGAGGTCGGTTTCGGTTCTGTGCCCGGTCTGGAGCGTATACAGTCTCTTTGCGACCGTCTTGGAAATCCGGAAAGATCCCTTCCTGTGATCCATGTTGCAGGAACCAACGGCAAGGGCTCTGCAGTTTCCATGCTTTCTTCTATTTTAAGGGAAGCAGGCTATCGTGTAGGCACATATACCTCCCCCCATCTGGAGCGGTATAATGAACGTTTCACCATTAACGGAACAGAAATTTCCGATGCCGATTTCGCACGGGAGATTACGCTGATGCGTCAGATCTGTATGGATATGCAGCAGGAAGGACTGGAGACACCTACGCTTTTTGAAATCGTAACTGGTGCTGCTTTCCATTACTTTGCTGTGGAAAAGGTTGATATTCTGATTCTTGAGGTAGGGCTTGGCGGGAAATACGATGCCACCAATATTGTGCCCTCTCCCCTGCTTTCTCTGATCATGTCCATCAGCATCGATCATGTTGATTTTCTCGGTGATTCCATTACAGCAATTGCAGAAGAGAAAGCCGGTATCATTAAGAAAAATTGTCCAGTGGTGTTGTATTCTCAGGATGAAATAGTATATAATATTATGTGGACTAAATCACAGGAGCTTTCTGCTCCGCTGTTTACTCCAAAGCAGGCGGAAATCACACTGTCAAAGCAATCGCTGGAGGGAAGTGTGTTTTCTGTGAAA
>JAUNCB010000206.1:2841-3149 GCA_030526765.1 Bacillota bacterium | reverse complement strand
AAGCCCTTCAAGGCTGCATCGTATTCATTTGTTACTTTTGTTTTCCTGTCTTTTCGGAAGATCTCTTCAATTACTTTAATATCTCTTTCATTTGTTTCGGAAGGATCCTGATTCTGTACCAGCATATCATACTGCATCTTGATCGGTTTCAGTTCCTCCATCGATTCCAGATCATAAGGATCTTTGATATCAAAAACAGATACGGACTTTCCTGTTCTCAGATCATAGGTAATCCCGTCGGATTTCGTATGATGGGTCATATTCAGCGCTTCAATTTCACTGTTTTCCACCACTCTGCCTGCCGTTGT
>JAUNCB010000206.1:0-2782 GCA_030526765.1 Bacillota bacterium | reverse complement strand
ATTCCGCCTCTGTCACATCATACCATGCACCGCCAACCAGCTCTGATTTATAATATCTTGTGTACTGATTGGATTCTGCTTCCGTTTCCACAGCGATTGCATAATTCTGTTCTGTCAGCGATCCCAGATAAATCAGATGGGAACCAATGATGAGCGTAGAGTTTTCAATTTCACCTGCTTTGATATGTACAGAATTCGATTCGTCGATCATCGCAAAGGCAAAGGCGGAACCGCCGATCACCAACGCTGCGATCACCGCAGGAATCATTTTAAATAGTTGCTTCGTCTTTTTTTGATTCATATCTTCTGCTCACCCTCCTTTCCCTATTCTTCTACAACATATATGCTCTGGTTTGCCGAATCAAAATATGCAACAACCTTTTCTGCCTTTGATGCATCGTAGCACTGGATCTGCAGCGTATCCATTTCTCTGGTCAGAAAATTCAGATAAACAAAAGCACTTGTAATAGGCATCGCTTCTTCCGACAGAAGGTTTACTCCTTCATTGTTTCGGACAGCATAGTAGTGAATATCCTCCGCACCATTTATGGTCAGTTCTATTTCCACTACCCCCATATCATTCTTGGGTTTCACCTCATAACTGCCGATTTCTCTGATCTTCGCCTCTTCCGACTTGGATACAACATATCCTTTGATGTCCAAAGGCCCTTCATAAGACATTGCATCGATCTCACAGTCATCTACAAATTCTGTATCGTTATATACTCTTACAAATACCCGTTCCTCTCCGGTAAGGGAAAGGGTCAGATGACGGATCGTCTTATCGATCTCCGTTCTGGAGCCGATCATATAATCATCTACCCATAATTCATAGTGGGTAATGTCTGTTTCAAAATCATCCGGCACATAAACACCGAATTCAAACATATTATCTTCAATCAGGGATGTGATGTAATACTTTGCACCCTCTGCGGCCTCTTCATCTACAATATAGCTTTCGCCGCCTTCGCCTGTACCCATGGTCACATCCGCTCCATTTAAATAGGAAGTAACTGCACCGCAGGTCAGCCGATCCAGACTATACAGCAGGGAGGAATATGTTTCCAGTGCTTCCAATGTTTCCATCTGCATATCCTCATATTGCTTCTGATACTCTGTATACTCCTCAAAGGTAAGCTCTCCAAGGCTGTTCAATACCTTTTCCTTCTGAAGTTCTTCCTTTGTTTCAGCCAGATCCGCCTTCAGCTTCAGATATGCCGCCCTTGCGGAGGCTACCGATTCATAGCTGTCCTTCACCTGCATCTCCAGATCCTTCTTGATCTGATTCTGCTCTGCCAGCAGATCCTGATATTCCAGTGCATTTTCATATAATGCATAGGGTTCATCTTCAACATAGCGTACCCCATCGATCTGCCCCTTCAGCCATTCCCTCGGAAATCTGATGAACAGGATCTTCTTCGTACCCTGCCATGGTGCATCGATTTTTGTCAGGAATTTGTCATAACTCAGCTTAAAGGAGCTACTGTCTATCTTCTGTCCGTTCAGCACCTGCTGTACATAAGGACTGATGATATTGATGTCCGAGCCATACTGCTTTTTCATCAGATTGAAATTTGTTTCCAGCTGTGTTTTGGAAAGAGCCGTATCCAGCTTGGCATCGTAATAGGTCTGATCGTTATCCAGTGTGTACTGAATCAGTCCCTCCAGTTCTGTTCTGGGGATATCCGCATCAATATAGGGGTTCATAAAGGTATACTGGGTCGTTACATCCATATTGAGCATACTGCCCAGCTTTTCCTTCTCGTTTTCAAACTTGATCATATCCTGGGACAGTTTATCCTCTGCCGCCTTGATATTTTTTTCCATGGCATCCACATCATTCTGGGTTGCCAGCCCCAGAATCAATCTGCCCTGATTCTTCTGCAAGGTTTTCTGCAGTTCTTCCACCTGCCTTTTTTCAAAAGCGATTTTTTCCTGCAGGGTATATACCTTCAGAAATGCCTGTTCTGTTTTCTCATAGACACCATACACTTCATCCTTTAAATCATGCTTCAGTGTAGTGATCTCCGTTTTGATCTGCAATGGCTTATACACCATCTGGCTTTCATCCTCGAAATTGAGCTTATCCGGGAATTTAAAGTTCAGCAGCGGAGACCAGCGGAAGGTCGTTTTATTCTTGATCTTCAGATTGATCGATTTGACTGCCTGCTTATAGGAAACCTCCTTCAGTGCAATCTTGCTCTTGATCTTCCGGTAGGAATCACTGTTTGCCAGCGCAATCGCCTTTGCCTGAGAAAGCAGAAGGGTATACTGTCCCGCCTGCACCGGATGTACTGCCTGCAGCATTCCCGTCATCAATACAGTACAAAGGAACAGGCTGATTCCTTTTTTCCAAAATCGATTCATTTGTACGCCCTCCTCCTTTCTTTATTATTCTTTTTCGATCAGATACATATCAAATTCTCCGCTTCTGTCTTTACAGAAAAAGGTGTATCTCAGATCATCCATAACATAAGTGTAAATATACACATTATAGCTTTTGTCATATCCGTTCACCGTTGTTGCATCGGATAAGAATTGATCCCAGTTTCCTTCCACATCCCCATGAAGCACTTTTTCTGTCTGGTTCATGTTATGCACCGCAACCGCTTCGGGCATCGTCAGATAGGAGTTACCTTCATATACGACTTTCCCCATCACCTGTGCGATCTCAGCCACATGGTCCAGCTCTTCATTACCATGAGGATAGGTATCATTCAGGACATAGACACCTTCTACCATAACCTGATCCGCCAGATTTTCCTCACCCTGCAGACCATAG
>JAUNCB010000013.1:8797-12166 GCA_030526765.1 Bacillota bacterium | reverse complement strand
GGTTGTGTGTTATTCATATCCATTGTTCAGTTTTCAAGGATCAAGTTTGCGTTTGTCGCAACAGAAGATATCTTATCAGATATTTCTTTTCCAGTCAAGTACTTTTTTCAGCACCTTTCTGTTTCACTTCGATGCTGTTTCGCAGCAACGATAAATGTTTTATCAGATATCTTTCTTCTAGTCAAGCACTTTTTTGATTTTTTAAAATTCTTTTTGTGCTATGCCGTTTTGTTCCGGCAACAGATGATATAGTATCAGAACCATTTACGAATGTCAACAACTTTTTCAATTCTTTCCAAAAAAATAAAAAGGGCTCAAATGAGCCCTTTCTCGCCTTACTTTAATGTAACCAGCCCTGCTTCATACAGCTTCTGCAAAGACATCAGAATCCCTGTTTTCGCATGGAACCATGTCAGCCCACCCTGGAAATACACGGAATAAGGTTCTCTGATCGGTCCATCCGCACTCAATTCAATAGAAGAGCCCTGAATGAATGCCCCCGCAGCCATAATAACATCACAGGTGTAGCCTGGCATCGCATAAGGAATGGGTGTTACATAGCTGTCCACGGGTGCTGCCGCCTGAATCCCCTGACAGAATGCCTCCATTGCAGCCCCGCTGCCCAGCTCCACAGCCTGAATAATATCATGGCGAGCCTCTGTACTGTTTGGAATCACACGGAAACCAAGCTTTTCATATATATTCGCAGCAAAAACCGCGCCCTTCAGCGCACCTGCTGTTACAGTAGGAGACAGAAAGAAGCCCTGATACAGAGATCTGTTCAGATCCAGAGAGGCACCAACCTCCTGTCCCAGACCGGGCGCACTCAGACGATACGCACAACGATCAATGCACTCCTGCTTGCCGCAGATATATCCGCCGATGGGAGCCAGGCCGCCCCCGGGATTCTTGATCAGAGACCCAACGATCATATCCGCCCCTACTTCAGAAGGCTCCATGATATCTACAAATTCCCCGTAGCAGTTATCCACCATACAAACAACCTCAGGCTTGATCCCCTTGATAAATGCAATCAACTCCCCGATCTGCTTTACAGAAAAGGTCGGTCTCATAGCATAGCCCTTAGAGCGCTGAATCGTAACCAGCTTCGTCTTTTCGTTGATCGCCTTTCGGATTCCTTCATAGTCAAAGCTGCCATCCTCCAGCAGCTCCACCTGTCTGTAGCTCACGCCATACTCCTTCAGAGAACAGGGAGAGGGCACTGTGCCGATTACCTTTTCCAATGTATCATAGGGCTTCCCTACAGGAGAAAGCAATTCATCCCCGGGAACAAGGTTTGCACTCAGTGCAATTGCCAGCGCATGGGTACCACATGTGATCTGCGGACGAACCAGTGCCGCCTCTGTGCGGAAGCATCTTGCGTAAACATTTTCCAGTTTATCCCGTCCGTCATCATTATAGCCATAGCCTGTAGATCCGGCAAAGCAACCGGCATTTACCCGTTCCTCCTGCATTGCCTTCAGAACCTTTGCCTGATTAAACTCCGCTACAGCATCAATTCTTTCAAAGCGTTCCTTCAGATTTTCCAGTACTTCATTCCCGAATTTCTCCACTTCGGGAGAAATCCCCAGCATTCCATAAATATTTTCCATACGATTCTCCAATCCATTTCAAAAAATTCATATTAAATGATCTGCATATAATAGGTAAGCTTATGCTTCCCCCTGTTCTTTTTCTGCCGCCTCTCGGGTAAAATCCTGAATTTCGACCTGACCGCCCTTGTTACGGTTCAAAATCAATATCCCTGTTCCCTTTCCCGCAGGCTGCGGCAATGTAACAGGCATCCGCTCTGTTTTCCCATTTTTCAGAAGCAGCTTCACCATTCCTCCGTCTAAGGTCACCCCATAAGGCGCCAGACTGTCTTTCCAGATCGAAAATTTACAGCCATGCTTCCATCCTGCGCAGTAAAAGGACTTTGTATTCTCCAGAATATCCCTCCCGCAGACAGGACATTTCCCAAAAGCATTATTTTTCCGTTTTTTCCCTCTGATCTGTTCTTCCGGAAAAACCACATCCGCTCTTCTGTCCGATGCAGCATCCCCGATCAGAAACTTCACATATCGGCGGATGCTTGCCATAAATCGCTCCTCCGTCATATTTCCTTTTGAAATGGAAGAAAGACCTTTCTCCCATTTCCCTGTCGTCTGCGGAGAACTCATTTCTACAGGAACAACCTCGATCAGCTTTCTGCCTTTCTCTGTAGGCTGCAGATTTTTTCCCTTTCGCACGATATATCCTACGGTCAGCAGCCGTTCAATAATCGCTGCCCGTGTAGCAGGCGTTCCCAGACCGCTGTCTTTCATCTGCTCCCGCAGCACTTCATCCTCTACAAATCTTCCCGCATTTTCCATGGCGGAAAGAAGGCTGCTTTCCGTATAAGGCGTAGGCGGCTTCGTTTTCTTTTTCAGCACCTCAACCTTTTCCAGCCTCCGCTGCTCTCCTTCTGCAAGGCTCGGCAGCTTCTGCTCTTCTTCGTCCTTTTTCTTCTTTTTCACGGTCGGTGTCAGTGCCTTTTCCACCGCCTGCCAGCCTTCCTCCAGCACAACAGTTCCTTTTGAAAGGAATCGCTCCTGCTCCGCCTCGGCATAAACCTTCGTAGTTTCATATCTGTAATAAGGATAAAATACCGCAAGAAACCGTGCCGCTACCAAAGAAAAGACCTTCTTTTCTTCGTCTGTCAAACTGTCTGTCCGCAGTCTTGCATCCGTAGGAATGATCGCATGATGATCTGTCACCTTACTGTTATCCACGATTCGCTTGGAAAACGCTATCTTTTCCGTCAAGGGACGGGCATAGGCTTCATATTCCGCCAGCTCATTCAGTCGGCGGATGGTATTCTGCACCTTTCCCTTCATATCATCACTGAGATAACGGCTATCCGTTCTGGGATAAGTGATCATTTTTTTCTTTTCATAAAGGCCTTGGGCAATATCAAGTGTTTTCTTTGCAGAAAAGCCGAATTTCTTATTGCATTCCCGCTGCAGCTCCGTCAGGTCATATAAAAGCGGCGGCGGTGTTTTCTTTTCTTCCTTTTCCACCTTTATAATCGTTGCCTGCTTTCCGCTGACCTTGGAAACAATTTCCTTTGCCCGGGCCTCCTTTTCGATGCGGGTATGTTCCTCCCCATCGATCCACATCCCCGTGTAACCGCCAAAATCCGCCTGTACCTCAAAATAGTCCTCCGATACAAAGGCATCTATTTCCTTTTGCCGATTCACGATCAGTGCAAGGGTCGGTGTCTGTACCCGTCCGATACTCAGCAGTGTATCATACCGCAGCGTATACGCTCTGGTAGCATTCATGCCCACCAGCCAGTCCGCCTCTGATCTGCACTTTGCCGAGGTATAC
>JAUNCB010000013.1:4212-8787 GCA_030526765.1 Bacillota bacterium | reverse complement strand
AAGATCATATTCCTTTCCGTTTTTCAGCGTTGCAAAGCCTTCCCGAATGGCTTCCTCCGTCATGCTGGAGATCCAGAGCCGCTCAAAAGGCTTTTTGCATTTTGTGATCTCATAAATATATCGGAAGATCAGTTCCCCTTCCCGCCCGCTGTCCGTCGCACAGATCAGACTATCGATCTCATCGCTGTTCATCCACTTATGGAGTATTTTCAGCTGCGGTCTGGTTTGCGTAATCGCCTTCAGCTTCATTTCTTCCGGCAGGATCGGCAATGTGGAAAAATTCCATTTTTTATATTTTTCATCATAATCCTCCGGCTCTGCCAAGGTAACCAGATGCCCCACTGCCCAGGAAACAATATATTTCTCTCCCATCAGACAGCCGTCACCCTTCTGATTTGCCTTCAATACCTTCGCAATATCCCTTGCTACCGATGGTTTTTCGGCTATGACCAGTATTTTTCCCATTTCCGTTCCTCCCTTCCTCTGATTTTCACAAATATATATTATATCATTTTCCTTCCCAAAAAACAAACCAAAACTCACATACTCCAAAACGGCACCTCACCCACTTTCCGTGTATCCGCATCTCCAGATGTAGTATGCTTTACTACGTCACAGCGTCATCGATTTTATTGACAGCTCACAAAATCACCAGTAAAATAAGAAAACAGAATGATGAAATAGAATAGGATGGAGGTAATCCCATGCGTAAATATAAAATCATCGCAGACTCTTCCTGCGATATCCCCGTTTCCATTATGAATGAAAATGACATCAGCTATGTCCCCTTCCATGTTTCCTTCGATCAGGAAACCTATCTGGAGGAACTGCGTGACATCACACCTGATGCATTTTACCATAAGATCACTACAGAAAAACTGTTCCCCAAAACATCTCTGCCCTCTGTGCAGAGCTATATGGATGCAATGGAAACAGCACTGAAGGAAGGCAGCGATGTACTTTGTCTTTGCCTTTCCTCCAAATTCAGCGGTTCCTATCAGTGCGCAGTCAATGCAGGAAATATCCTTACAGAATCCTACCCCGAAAACACCATTCGTGTGGTGGATACCACCTGTGCCACAGCCTGCGAAGGCATGATGGTACTGGAAGCCTGCCGTATGCGGGATGCAGGAGTGGAACTGGATGCAGTTGTAGACAAACTCCGCAAAATGGCTGAATTTGCCTGCCTGTATGTTACCGTAGATTCTCTGGAGCATCTGCAGAAAGGCGGCAGAATTGGCAAAGCCTCTGCCATGGCAGGTGCGATCCTCAATATTAAACCCATCATTGCCATGAAAGACGGTGAATTACAGCCGGAAAGCAAGGTGCGGGGTTCCAAAAAAGCACTGAAATCCATCATGGACTTTTCCAAAGAAAAAATCGGCAGCGAAAAGGAACAGTATCGCCTTGTTGTGGTACGGGGCGAAAAAAGCCGTCATGCTGCAGCCGCTGAGCTGGCAGATACCCTTCGTACAGAAGGCTATGATGTTGCGGATGAGATCTGGACCGTTGGTATCACCATCGGTGCCCACATCGGCCCCACTCCCGTTGCAGTCTGCATGCTCAAGAAATACGAATTCGTATAATTTCCCATACAGAACCCAAAAGATCGTTCTTTCTGCATCCGCCCGAAACAGCGGCAGCAGGAGAACGATTTTCTTTTTCATCCCCTTCTTTATCAGGATATCTCCCGTCATTGTGCTTCCTCAAAAATCTTCTGATTTCTTCTATTTTTCCGCCCTTTTTCCTTGACAGTAGCCTCTTTTTCGGGTTATCATAACAGATGTGAAAAACAATGACAGGGAATAGTAGAAAAGATTATTTGTCTCCAGAAAACAGGCGGTTGATGCGAGCCTCGGCAAACCTTTTTGAACCTGCCCCTTGAGTTCCGCAGGGAAAATGCGGCGTAGTTTCGGCGTTAACGATTTCGAGAGGATGATAAAGCATCATCAATAAGGGTGGCACCGCCGAATGACCTTGGTCCCTTTTCTGCATTGGCAGAGGGAGCAAGTTTTTTTATTTTTCAAAAAAATTTAAGGAGGAATACACAATGGCAAAAGATAAGAAATTTGTGGAATCCATCACCGATATGGAGCTGGATTTCCCTCAGTGGTATACTGACGTTGTAAAAAAAGCTGAACTGGTAGAATACTCCAGCATCAAGGGCTGTATGGTAATCCGTCCCTATGGCTATGCGATCTGGGAACTGATCCAGAAAGATCTGGATGCTCGTTTCAAAGCAACAGATGTAGAAAATTGCTACATGCCCATGTTCATCCCCGAAAGCCTGCTGCAGAAAGAAAAAGACCATGTAGAAGGTTTCGCTCCCGAAGTAGCATGGGTTACCCACGGCGGTGATAAGAAACTGGAGGAGCGTATGTGTGTACGCCCCACTTCCGAAACACTGTTCTGCGAACACTATGCAAATATCATCCAGTCCCACAGAGACCTGCCTAAACTGTACAATCAGTGGTGCTCCGTTGTTCGCTGGGAAAAAACAACCCGTCCCTTCCTGAGATCCATGGAATTCCTGTGGCAGGAAGGCCATACTGCTCATGCAACAGCAGAAGAAGCACAGGAAAGAACCATCCAGATGCTGAATGTATATTCTGATTTCTGCCATGAGGTACTGGCAATCCCCGTTGTAAAAGGCGAAAAAACAGAAAAGGAACGTTTCGCCGGTGCAGCACATACCTTTACGATCGAATCTCTGATGCACGACGGGAAAGCTCTGCAGTCCGGTACATCCCATAACTTCGGTGACGGCTTTGCAAAGGCTTTCGGCATCCAGTATTCTGATAAAGAAAACAAACTGCAGTATGTTCACCAGACAAGCTGGGGTATGACAACAAGACTGATCGGTGCTGTAATCATGGTTCACGGCGACAACAGCGGTCTGGTTCTGCCTCCCAAAATCGCTCCCACACAGGTTATCATTGTTCCAATCGCACAGAAAAAAGAAGGCGTTCTGGAAAAAGCAGGCGAGCTGAAACAGCAGCTGAACAAGATCTGCCGCGTAAAACTGGATGACTCCGATAAATCCCCCGGCTGGAAATTCTCCGAATATGAAATGAAGGGTGTTCCCATCCGTCTGGAAATCGGCCCCAAAGATATTGAACAGAATCAGTGTGTTCTGGCAAGACGCGATACAGGCGAAAAAATCTTCGTTTCTCTGGATGAACTGGAAACAAAGATCCCCGCACTGCTGGATGAAATTCAGGCGAACCTGCTGAAAAAGGCTATGGAACACCGTGATTCCAGAACATATATCGCAAAGAATATGGAAGAATTCGACAAGACCATCAACGAAACACCCGGCTTCATCAAGGCTATGTGGTGCGGCGATCAGGCTTGCGAAGATGCCATCAAGGAAAGCACTGCTGCAACCAGCAGATGCATCCCCTTCGAACAGGAAGAAATCTCTGATGTTTGCGTATGCTGCGGCAAACCTGCAAAACACATGGTTTACTGGGGCAGAGCATATTAATCTGCAAAGGTACACAAAAAGGCGTGGAAAAATCCACGCCTTTCTTTTATTTCTTTTGCCCTTTCAGATTAAATAGCAACAGCCCGCCAATGATGACCGCACCTCCGATAAAGGTACCCATTCCGGGAACCTCTCCCAGCAGAAGAAAACTCATCAGTGCAGAAAGCAACGGTGACAGAAACATAAAATTTGCCACCTCACTGGTTTTTTCTGCATAGGCCATTGCCTTCCCCCACAGAATACAGCCCAGTGCATTGGAGATGATCGCCAGATACAACAGCGCAAGGATATGATCCCATCCCCCTGTGACCGTTTCCCGAAAACCATCTGCCGCCCAGAAAATCAGCCAGAATGCCGCTGCAAGCATACTGAAGCAGGTGATCTGCGCCGAGGTATACCCCAGTGCCACCAGTTTTCTGGTCATTATGTTATATCCCGCCCAGGATGCGGCAGAAAGCAGCATCCAAAGCATCGCTGCATCTATGGTAAACTGTCCTCCGCTATCCCAGAGAAGAAGGACTGCAACTCCCAAAAAGGCGATCAGGATCGCACACCAGCTGATCAGATTGATTTTTTCGTGATATACCCGTTCTGCGATGATCGCTGTCATAATGGGCGAGGTTGCAACCAACAAACTGCAGGTTGCAGAAGGCAGCGTTTGCAGCCCGATATTCATCGCCACCGTATAGATCACATAGCCCAGCGCACCGGATGCCAGAAACAAGGGAATGTGTTTCTTTTTGGGCAGCTCCATCCCCTTCATCCGCCCAAGGAGCAGCATCAAGAAACCTGCAATAAAACTGCGCATAAAGGAGATCGGCACAGGTGTAAAATGCTCCTGTGCGATCTTTGTCAGCGGATAAGCCGATGCCCATAAAAATATGGTGAAAAGACTGTAAGCCACAACCCTTTTCTTTTGTTTTGTCATAATCCCCCTTCTTTCTTGCCTGTACCACATATTCAATCATGAGAAAAGGAGTCTTTCGACTCCTGTTTTTATTTTCCCTTCAGATTAAAGACTACAATACTGATGATAATGATGGCACCACCGATAAAGGTTCCTGCATTGGGTACCTCTTTGAGAATAA
>JAUNCB010000013.1:2451-4202 GCA_030526765.1 Bacillota bacterium | reverse complement strand
CACAAACATAAAATTAGTTACCTCACTGGTTTTTTCCGCAAAGCTCATTGCTTTCCCCCACAGGAAATATGCCGTAGCACTGGGGAATGCCCCCAGATAGATCAGTGCAACGATATGGCTCATGCTGGCACCTGCAAGCTGAGAGAATCCCTCTCCTGCCCAGAAGCCCAGAAGGATCGCACCGCAGATCATGCTGTAAGTTACAATTTCCAGTGCATTATAGCCCATTGCGCCCAGTCTTCTTGTCATAATATTATATCCGCAGAATACAATGGACGCACCCAGTGTCCAGATCAGACCAATATTGATGGAGAAAACACCTTCCCAAAGCAGCAGGATCAGAACGCCGATAAAAGCAGAACCAATGGCGCACCAGCCGATCGGTTTGATCTTTTCCTGATACAGCTTGGATGCAACAATAGCCGTCAGAATCGGTGTTACCGCAATAATAATACTGGAGGTTGCCGAGGTCAGTGTCAGAATCCCTGTATTAAAGGTGATCATATACATGGTGAATCCCAAGCCGCCGGAAACAAAGAACAGCGGAATATGTTTTTTCTGGGGCAGTTTGATTTTTGCCAGCTTCCCGATGATGATCAGAAAGATCGCCGCAGCCGAACAACGCAAAAATCCGAGGGGAATAGAGGTAAACTGCTCCTGCGCTACCTTTGTTAAAGGAAAAGCCGATGCCCAGAGAAATACCGTCATAAATGCCAATCCGAATACCTTTTTCTTATTTGATGTCATATTCCATCCTCCCAGCAAATCAATCTGCAAAAATCTTTCTCACTTAAAAATTATATCACACTCGTAAAATAAAACAATTCCTTGTTCGTTATTTTTTACATTTTCAAGCTGTTTTTTCTCAAAAAAAGCCCCTACAGAATGTAGGGGCCTTCAGCTGATAGTCGGATTCGAACCGACGACCTGCTCATTACGAATGAGCTGCACTACCACTGTGCTATATCAGCAGAACCGAAAATAATTATAATACAGTCTTCCTAAAAATGCAAGCAAAAATCTGCTCCCCATCCATCGAACACACAAAAACATCAAAAAGGCTGAATTCCCGTCTTCCATGAATTCAGCCTTTTTCTTCCTTAACCAGCTGCAGACCTTACAGCCGCAATGGATTATTTATTTACGATCAGTTCCTGACCAACATAAATCATGCCGGGATTTTTGATCGTTGCTTTATTTGCTTCGTAAATTTCACCCCATCTGTAACCTGCACCCAGTTCCTTCTGTGCGATCTTCCACAGAGAGTCACCTGCTACTACTTTATACAGGTTTGTGATCACTTCTGCGGGCACTTCGGGTTTTACCTCTTCGGGCACAACAACAGGTTCTTCAGGTGCTGTGGGTTCTTCAGGTGCTGCAGGCACTTCAGATGCTTCAGGAGCCACAACCGCTTCTTCTACCATCTTGATTCTGCCCTGAGGTGCTGCATATTCCTCACCGATCACACCATCCATGGATTTTACATAAGAAATCAGTGCATCTGCATCTACGATCGCTGTATCATGAACGAAGGATGCCTGTGTCAGTGCATAATACGTATCGCCGCCTTCTGCCTGGAAGCTGTTTACCACTACTGTATATTTTGCATTCAGATCGAAAGGTTTGCCGTTTACACTATCAATGGTCACTCTGCTGCCGGGTTTTGCAGGTGCATAATAGGTGGATTCGGGATACTGTTCTGCATTTTCATAAGGCACTGCTGTATTTACTGTAAATTCAGCCCCTGCTAC
>JAUNCB010000013.1:0-2441 GCA_030526765.1 Bacillota bacterium | reverse complement strand
GAGGGAAGCCGCCCAGTGCTACAGGTGTGCAGAAGGTAGATGCTTCCAGAACCTCAAGCAGCTCTGCACCGGTTACTGTTACCAGTACAATAGAGTTTCCATAAGGGAATACCGTATAAAGTGTATTCATGGAAATTTCGCCGGCAGGAATGCTTGCACGGATACCGCCGCCATTTGCCAGCGCCACATCTACAGTCAGATCCAGACCTGCATTCTTCACATATTCTCTGCCTGCATACAGATAAGCATCCGCTGCAAAATCACCCAGATTGGTTTCCAGTGTACGAACGCCAGGGTCTCTTTCCCCATTCAGATCTACCTTTGTTTCTGCAAAAATACCTTCGTAGATCTGATTGATCTCAGCCTGATCCTCTGCAATCATTTTTGTGAGTTTTTCATCATATACACCATAATTTGCAGCATAGTCAGCCGCACTGATCAGCGCTGCCTTTTCTTCCTTTGTTGCCTTGTCTACCACAACTGTGCCCACATTTGCCAGATAACTGCCTGTGCTTACAACCATAGTATCATTTACCATTTCGCCGCCGGGCATTTCTGTGTGGCTGTGACCGTCAATAACCAGATCAATTCCCTTCACTGCCTCTGCCAGCTCTGTGGAGCGTCTGCCAATACTTTCTTCATCCACGCCAAGGTGACAGAGCGCAATAATATAATCACAGCCTGCTTCCTTCAGCGCATCCACTTCCTTCTGTGCCAGTTCAAACATTTCCTTGCCATCCACAAATGTAACATCCGCTACGCTGCTGGGCGCTGCTTTTGTCTGTGTTTCTGCTGTATCCAGACCAAAAACACCTACCTTGATGCCATCCATTTCGAAGATTTTGTTTGCACCGAAAGCGGGCTCTGTTGTGCCCTTTTTCAGAACATTCGCTGCCAGAACGGGTACATTTCCTGCATTCAGTGTTGCAACAATATTTTTTACCGCTTCACTGCCAAAGTCAAATTCATGGTTACCAAGAGAAACTGCATCATAACCGGCTGCAGCCAGATATTCTGCCGCTTTTACCCCTTTATTATGATTTACCAGTGTTGTTCCCTGAGAAAAATCGCCGGCATCCAGCAACAGCACATCAGCACCCTGTGCTTTATACTGTTCTTCCAGTGCTACAACACCTGCAATCCCAATCTGACCTTCTGCTGTCTCATAATGACCATGAATATCATTGGTATGTAATACAACCAGTTTGCCGTCCATCTCTCCTGCCATAACAGGAACAGATAATCCCAGCACCATCGCTGCAGTCAGCAGCATAGAAACTAATTTCTTCATACTTCCTCCTCCTTTTCATTGTCAAAAAACAATTTACAGAAAAATTATAGCATATTTTAACAAAAATACAAACACAAAATAGAAAATCATAGACAAATTATCTCATTCATCCTTTTCTGAATCCAAAAATCCCTATTCCATTTATTATTTATTCACAATTAATTCCTGCCCTATATAAATCATACCGGGATTCTTAATTTGTGCTTTGTTTGCTCCATAGATCTCACCCCATCTGCTGCCTGCACCCAATTCCTTCTGCGCAATCCTCCACAGAGAGTCTCCTGCCACAACTTTGTACAGGTTAGTAATTACTTCCACAGATGCTTCTTTTTCCTCTGCAGACAGTGCTTCATCTGTTTCCTGTTTCACAGCATTCTCTTCTGTTTCAGGTATTACCGTTTCTGCTGCACCTGCTGCTTCTTCTATGATTTCAACTCTACCCTTCGGTGAAGCATATTCCTCGCCGATCACATGATCCATGGAATTGATATAAGAAATCAGTGCATCACCGGCCACAATACCGGTATCATGTACAAAGGATGCCTTTGTCAGTATATAATAGGTATCCCCGCCCTGTGCCTGAAAACTGTCTACAGCGATCGTATAATCCCCATTCAGATCAAAGGGTTTTCCGTTTATGCTCCGAATTGTCACCCTGCTGCCGGGTTTTGCAGGTGCATAATAGGTGGATTCTGGATATTGGTCTCCGCTTTCATATGGAATCGCCGTATTCAGCGTATATTCCATCCCTGCAACCTGAGGAAATCCGCCCAATGCCATAGGAGTACAGAAGGTAGATGCCTCCAGAGCCTCCAGCAGCTGAGCACCTGTCACAGTCATCAGTACAACGGTTGTACGGTTGGGAAGAACTGTAAAAATATGATTCCTCGAAATTTCCCCAGCAGGAATGCCGGCACGCGTCCCGCCGCCATTGACCACTGCCATATCTACCGTCAGATCCATCCCTTCCTTTTTCACATATTCTCTTGCCATATAAAGATAAGCATCTGTAATCAGATTGCTCAGATTGGTTTCCATGTTGCGAACACCGGGATCTCTGTCTCCATTCAGATCAACTTCAGATTTCGCAAAAACCTCAGCATAAATCTCATTAACCTTTTCCAGATCGGCCTCTACCATCTGTGCCACT
>JAUNCB010000205.1 GCA_030526765.1 Bacillota bacterium | reverse complement strand
CCGCGCAGCAGCGGACTGCTGCCCACATAAAGCACATCAATGGTATCCTTCGGTTCACTGTAAAATGCGTGTATTTCATTGGATTCGTCATCGTGGCGCATCAGCAGGTCTGTGGCATTGCCAAAGAGCATGGAGAAAATCACCACAAGGGCTACGCATCTAACCATAATGTTCAAACACTCTTTCTTATTCAAATCAGCCATATCAGAACCCCCTGTAAATAAAGTCGGCGGCGTCATAGTTCAGTCCATAAACGCCAAAGAGGATCAGGGAGAACAGGGCGCAGAGATAAATGAGCCAACGGAAATAAAGATTCTGTTTCGCAAGGGCTTCCCTGACCTTGATGCCGCTTTCCTGCATCAGGCTGACACACAACAGCACCAGACAGGACAGGAATAATAACCACAGATCTTTTTCATCCAGCCCCATGGTCAGAAGACCGCCCTCCAGAATGGGCTGCATATCCCAGTTCTGCACCATGGAGGTAATCATATACTTTGCCGCACTGACACCGGGGGCACGGGTAATGATTTTACCGATGGCTACCAGAATCAATGTGCGCAGCACCTGAAAAATACGCCAGCTGATACATTCTGTGCGGATGCCCAGCTTTTTCACCAGTTTCTGCAGGGGCTGCTCAAACAGAATCCCCAGTACGATCAGCGTACCATTATAGCAGCCGAAGGCGATATATTTCCATTCTGCCCCATGCCAGATACCGATGAGGAAGAAAATAATAAACTGAGGAATCAGTACAGGGATCAGCTTCCCGATGTAATTGCCCAGCAGCTTTCTGCATCTTTTCCCCAGTCTGGAGAAAAACTTGGACAGGGACAGCGGATAAAATACATAATCACGGAACCAAGCCCCCAGCGTGATATGCCATCTGCGCCAGTAATCGGGGATAGAGGTTGCCAGATAAGGTCGTTCAAAGTTTTTATCCAGTGTTACACCAAAGATCTGGGCTGCACCGGTGGCAATATCGATACCGCCGGAGAAATCACCGTAGATCTGAATGGAATAAATCAATGCCGCAACTGCCACATAGGCCCCGCCGAAGGTTTCGGGAAAGCCAAAGGCATTATCCACAAGGATTGCCGCTCTGTCCGCAATGACCATTTTCTTAAAAGCACCCCAAAGCATCAGCTGTATACCAAACTTGATGCGGGTATAGGAAAATTCATTGGGTCGGAACAACTGCTCTGCCAGTGTGCCAAAACGGGAAATTGGCCCCTGCACGATCTGCGGGAAGAAGGAAATGAACAGTGCCAGTTTGAAGAAATTCCGCTCCGGCTCCTGTTTTTCTCTGTAAACATCGATCAGATACCCCATGGACTGGAAGGTATAGAAGGAGATGCCCAGAGGCAGCAGAAACTGAAACACGGGAAGCTCTGCTCCAATGCCAAATTTTGCAAACAGCGCATTGATATTGCCGGTTACAAAGGAAGAATATTTCAGCACTGCAAGAATCCCGAAGTTAAACAGTACCGTCGGGATCAGAATCCGCTTTTTCTTCTTTGCAAACTCAGCCTTCCATGCTTTTTTGCCTTCCTTATCCAGTTCTGCCTTCGCTTCATTGAAGGCGATCTTGTTTTTCGCTGCCATATTTCCCAGCTTCACCGTTGCCAGATATGTGGTGATCGTAGTCGCCAGCAGATAAATGAATATCTTCCCGCCGGAGATAAAATAAAACACATAGTTCGCAACAAAAAGCGTTACCCATCGGCAACGCTTCGGTGTCAGAAAATATGCTGCGGCAGCCAATACAAGAAAAACGATAAATCGAAATGATGTAAATGCCATCGCTTTTGCTCCTTAGTTATCAGTCTTCCATCAGGCTCTGCACCAGTGCCCAGATCGCTTCAACAGAATTGAAGTTTTCGGGAACGATGTCATCGGCACCGATCTCAATATCGTATTCATCACACAGTTCCCCTACCAGAGAAACGATGTCGAAGGAATCCAGCTCGCCGCTGTCGATCAATTCCTTATTTTCCTCAAAATCTACATCTGGTCTTAATTCCGCAAGGATTCTCAATAATGCTTCCATAATTTCATTCCCTTTCTTTTATATATGTTCTTTTTTCAGCATCACCGGCGCGATCCTGCCATCCGGCAGAAAGCCCAGTGCTTCATACAGTTTCAGTGCAGAAGGGTTATCCTCTCTGACCCAGAGCTGGAATTTCGCCGCATCTGCCCTTTCCCATGCGATCCAATCCCGTACAAGGCCGTTTCCGATGCCCCTTCCTCTGCCCTCAGGCAAGACCACGATCTGCCAGAGAACGGATACCTTTTTTTCTCTGCCAAAGCGGAGAAACCCGAGAAGTTTTTCTCCTTCCCGACAGGCAATCACACGGTTTTCCACCAGATCCTTTTTCAGCGTTTCCAGATCGGGCAGAGCCGATGTATAGGGCTCAAAGGCCTGCTCCATCCGGCCAAGGATCTCTTCTGCCTCCTCCGCTGCTGCAAAGGTGACCGTCCGTTCCTCCGCCGCCGTTTTTGCGGCAGACAGAAACAGCCGCTTTCGCTGCAGATACCGTTCGAAGCCCGCAGTCGCCCAGTCCGCAAGGTTCGGCGGATTTTTCGCCGCCGCCACCTGCTCCAGCACAAGAGGCTTATGCAGTGCGGGTAGTTTTTCGGGCTTTGCCTCCTTTTCCAGAAAGAAATACAGATCGATCTGATTTTCCTTCTCATGGAAAAGATAGCATCCGCCGTCAAACTCCATTTCCGAAAGCTGCTTCGCTTCCGAAAAAAACGCTTCCGCCCGGCTGTAAAAATTCGTTCTTCTTCCCTCGGAAAGGAATCGGGCAAGTTTTTCTGCCCACTGCTTTCCATCAGGAATTTTTTTCATCCTTATCATAATACTCCTTCAAAGCCAATCTGTCTATCTTTCCGTTCAAAGTCTGGGGCATTTTTTCCAGCTTCTTCATCACATTGGGGAACATATACTTAGGCACCTTATCCCGCAGCTTTTTCAGAATATAGGGCTGATCTGCCTCCCCGCAATAAAACAGCAGGATCCGCTGGGTCTTATCATCATAGAGGCAGACACCGCTGTCTATGGTATCGATGCTGTTGACCGCTGTTTCGATCTCTCCCAGCTCAATGCGGTGTCCCATGTGCTTGATCTGGTGATCCTTTCTTGCAAGGAACACGATCTCTCCCCGTTCATTATATTTTGCAATA
>JAUNCB010000012.1 GCA_030526765.1 Bacillota bacterium | reverse complement strand
GTTCTGGCACCCATTGTAGAGGAGCTTCTGCAGACAGGCACACAGCCGAAGCCCTATATCGGTATCACAGGCACAGATATCACCGAGGAAACCGCACCCATGTACAAGCTGCCTGTAGGGGCACTGGTGCTGGAGGTAGTGGAAGGCGGCCCTGCGGAGCAGGCAGGTCTGAAGGTGGGCGATGTCATCACCCAGTTCAACGGAAAGACCATCATGAATATGGACGCACTGATCGCCGCTGTGGGCGAAGTGAAGGTGGGCGATACGGTGGATCTTCACGCCATCAGAGACGGGGAGACCGGTGTAGACCTGAAAATCAGAATAGCAGATAAAAACGGATAAGATAAAGAAAAGCGAAAGCCATCTCTGTACCGACAGGGAAAGCTTTCGCTTTTTGTTATTTCTCGTCCTTTGTTTTTTTTCTGACAGCAGGGGTCGCATCAAAGGTGTGGTTGCGTCCCAGCATATATGCCATCTTCACCAGACCCTTTTCCTCCTCGGAAAGGGAACGCTCCAGCCGCTCCTCCACATACATCAGCAGGCTCTTCATATTGGTGCGCAGCTTTTTGGGCTTCTTCGCCAGCATGGAGAGGGGATTGAAGGTTTCCGCATGAATTTCCGCAGGGTGGGTAATGCGGAAGATCTCCGCTGTGTAAACGGCATCATTCAGGGCATTGTGGAAGGTTTCTCCCTTGGGGATGCCCAGTGCCTCCACGGCATTTTTCAGCCCGATGGCCTTGCCCGGCTCATGGTTCAGATACTGAGCGGCAAAGGGCTGCACATTCAGAAACTGATTGGTCATGGCTCCCGCATCCAGATTGTGAAAGAGGATATTGCGGTAGAGGGATTTTACATCATCGCCGCCCCAGGTGCAGAGGATGGCAGGCTCCTTGCCGATAAACTGCAGGAAGGAAGCATAAACCTCACGGAAGGAGGGCTTGCCTGTCAGCATTTCGGGATGGATGCCTGTGATCTTTTCCACGAAGGGATGCAGGCGGGGATAAAGCTGCGGGCGGATCATGGCATCAAAGGTGCCCATGGTCTCAAAGGCATCATTCAGCTTTACGGCACCGATCTGGATGATCTCAAAGGGACATTCCGGATTCGGCTCAGCCTTTTTTCCGGATTTAAAGGGGAAGGCCTGGTTGAATTCCAGATCCAGCACAATATAATTCATATAAAAAACTCCTTTTGGGGACTCTCTTTTCTGTGTCGCTCCTAGTGTAACATGAAAAAAGGAACTTGTCCACGGCTCGGTATGATGTTAGAATCAAAAGAAAGAAGAAAGGATGGGGAGATATGAAACTGGTATTTACAGAAGAACAGATCAAAAAGGAACTGCATAAATTCTATCTGGAGGAGGACGACCTTCTGATGGAAGGGGAATATATCACAGGCGAAGGCAAGAATTATGTGATCAGCGGCGTTGCCACCATCGAAGGGGAACGCTATCATGAATTCGAGATCGAATTTGAACTGCTGGAGGAGCCTGCGGAGGAAACCATCGAAGCCATCATGGCAGGAGAATGGGACTGGTACGATTTTCTCTGCTGATGGAGAAAGGTAAAGCCGAAGGGAGGAAACAGAATGAACAACTTCCGTTATTTCATGCCCACAGACTGCTATTTCGGCAGGGGCTGTGTGAGCGAGCATAAGGCTGCCATGGCGAAGCTGGGGAAAAAGGCCATGGTGGTAACAGGCAGAAGCTCTGCCAAGAAAAACGGTGCCCAGAAGGATATTACGGATGCACTGGATGCATTGGGCATTGCATGGGTATTGTTTGATGAGATCGGGGAAAATCCCGATGTGGAAACAGTGGAACGGGCGGCGCAGATCGCCATAGCCGAAGGGGTGGAATTTTTCATCGGCATCGGCGGCGGCTCTCCCATGGATGCAGGCAAGGCCATCTCCGTTATGGCGGCTGCACCCCAGAAGGGAACGGATGCCCTGTGGGATGGGGATGCGAAGGCACTGCCCATCGTCTGTGTGCCCACAACGGCAGGCACAGGCTCAGAGGTGACCCAGTATGCCATCCTGACCCTCCATGCGAAAAAGACGAAATCCAGCATTGCGGCCCATATTTTTGCGGATGTGGCATATCTGGATCCGAAATATATGGATACCCTGCCTGCGAAAACAACAAATAATACAGCGGTGGATGCCCTGACCCATCTGATCGAAAGCTATCTTTCCGCAAGGGCGAATGCAGTCAGCAGAGGGATCGTGGAAATGGGTCTGTCTGTTTTCAGAGAATGTATCCCTGCGCTGCGAAAAAGAGAATATCCTGCAGAGGTGCGGGATCAGCTGCTGCTGATGTCTGCCCTGGGCGGTGCAGCCATTGCCCAGACCATGACCTCTCTGCCCCACGGCATGGGTTATTTCCTTACTTATGAAAAGGGACTTGCCCACGGCATGGCAAACGGTGTGCTGACACAGGCCTATGTGGAGCAGTTCCCCGCAGGGGATGCCCATGTGGCAAGGCTTCTGGAATGTCTCGGCTTTGCGGATACGAAGGAGCTGGGGGCATTTCTGGATGAGGTGCTGGAGCATGAAGCCATCTACACAGAGGCGGATCTGGAATACTATACCGACCGTTTTATGGAGCAGCCCGGCAAGATCGCAACCTTCCCTTATCCTCTGACAAGAGAGGATATTTACAATATGTATCGGAAATCTCTGATGAAATAAGAACAGAAACACTCCTTTTTCATATGATTGTGGAAAAGGAGTTTTTTTATGCCCATTGTATATTTAAGTCCCTCTCTACAGGAATTCAATCCCTTCATCAACGGCGGCACGGAGGAGGAATACATGAATCTGATCGCCGATGCCATGGAGCCCTATCTGGCTGCCAGCGGCATCACCGTTATCCGCAACAGCCCCGAAATGACACTGGGGGAGGTGATCGCCGCCTCCAATAACAGCGGTGCCGATTTTCATCTGGCGATCCATTCCAATGCTTCGCCGGAAAGCATCGCAGGGCAGCGGCAGGGGCCTGTGATCTATTATTACAGCGGCAGCCCCATGGGAAAGCGGATGGCGGAGATCATTGCCGAAAATTTCAAATCCATCTACCCTGTGCCTGCACGGATACAGACCCTTCCCACAGTGACCCTGCGGGAGCTGCGGCGCACCCGCACCCCCTCTGCCCTGGTGGAGGTGGCATATCATGATAACTGGGAGGATGCCGACTGGATCAAGGAAAATATCATGCCCATCGCCAGAGAACTGAGCCGTTCCCTGACGGAATATTTCGGGATCCCCTTTGTGGAGCCCCCTGTTTTCTGAGGGCGGAGAAGGCGGCGGAAACGCCGCTTTTTTTCCTGCGGAGAAAAAAGAAGGGGCGGTTGTTTCAAAATTCACAAAAATTGATTGAATAATTATATTTTCTCTGTTATAATTACTAGGACTGGGGTTTTTTGCAGGGTTTTGCAGGAAAATTCCATCAATGGTCGAACAAAATGCTTATGTGGATTGTGTAAAATTTGCACACTGTATACATATTTGAGACCCTAAACGGACTTGTCCGTTCACAAATAACCTATAGGAGGGAAATATTCTATGAAAAATTATGCATCCAACAGAGTAAGAAACGTCGTACTTCTGGGCCACAGCGGTTCCGGTAAAACTACTTATGCTGAAGCAGCACTGTACTATTCCGGTGCAACAAAGCGTTTCGGTAAAGTAGAAGACGGTAACACAGTGTCTGACTATGAAGCAGAAGAAATCCGCCGTAAGGTGTCTATCAATACATCCGTAATTCCTGTTGAATGGCAGGATACAAAGATCAACTTCCTGGATACACCCGGTTACTTTGACTTTGCAGCTGAAGTAAAGCTGGCTATGAACGTAGCGGATACAGGTATGATCATGGTTTCCGCAAAATCCGGCGTTGAAGTAGGTACAGAAAAAGCATGGGAATACTGTGAAGAAATGCACCTGCCCCGTATGATCTTCATCAACCAGATGGACGATGAAAACGCTGACTTTGAAAGAACACTGGCTGAACTGCGTAAAAACTTCGGTAAAGCAGTTGCTCCCGTTCAGATCCCCTTCAATGATGAAGACGGTAAATTCGTTGGCTTCATCAACGTAATCAAGAGAGATGCCAGAAAGAAAGTAGACGGTAAGCTGCAGAAATGCGCAATGCCCGAAGATAAAGTGGATCAGGTGGAAAGACTGCGTGCCATGGTGATCGAGGTAGCTGCAGAATCCAGCGAAGAACTGATGGAAAAATTCTTCAACGATGAAGAACTGACAGAAGAAGAAATCTACGATGGTCTGCTGGCAGGTATCGAAAGCATGAGCGTTGCTCCCGTTCTGTGCGGCTCCGCAACACTGGGCTATGGCGTAAAACTGATGATGAACACAATCGTTCGTTTCACACCTCCCAGCATCGAAGCAAAAGCAAACTTCCACGCTTTCCACGACGGCAAAGACGTTGTATACTGTTCCTCCGATGACGAAAGATTCTCTGCTTATGTATTCAAAACCATCGCAGACCCTTACATCGGCCGCCTGAACCTGTTCCGTGTTATGACAGGTAAACTGGAAGTTGGCATGAGCATCTACAACGAAGAAAAGGATACCATCGAAAAAGTTTCTCACCTGTATGTAGTAAGAGGTAAGGATCAGATCGAAGTGGACGAACTGCACTCCGGCGATATCGGCGCTCTGGCAAAACTGTCCAACACAGCAACACAGGATACCCTGTCCCTGAAGGATGCAAATATCATCATCCCTAAGATCGGTCTGCCCGGTTCCGTTCTGTGCATGGCGATCCAGCCCAAAGGCAAAGGCGATGAAGACAAACTGTCCGCAGCTCTGTCCAAGATCAGAGAAGAAGATCCTACTATCAAAATGGAAGTAAATTCTGAAACAAAACAGACACTGATCTACGGCGTAGGCGAACAGCAGCTGGATGTTATGGTTCAGAAACTGAAAAACAAATATAAAATCGAAGTGGATATGCTGGATCCCATCATCCCTTACAGAGAAACTGTAAAAGCAAAAGCATCCGTTCGCGGTCGTTATAAAAAACAGTCCGGCGGTCACGGTCAGTTCGGTGATGTTGTAATGGAATTCGAACCCAGCTACGATACAACAACACAGTATGTATTCGAAGAAAAAGTATTCGGCGGCGCTGTTCCCAAACAGTACTTCCCCGCTGTTGAAAAAGGTCTGCAGGAATGTGTACAGGCAGGCGTTCTGGCTGGCTACCCCGTAGTAGGTCTGAAAGCTACACTGACAGACGGTTCCTACCATCCCGTTGACTCTTCCGAAATGGCGTTCAAGATGGCTACAGCAGTTGCCTTCAAGGAAGGTATCCCTCAGGCAAAACCTGTCATTCTGGAACCCATCAACCATGTGGAAGTTCTGATTCCCGACAGATACATGGGCGACATCATGGGTGACATCACAAAACGTCGTGGCCGTATCCTGAGCATGGATGCAGTAGGCGTAAAGAAATGCATCGTTGCAGAAGTACCCGCAGCAGAAATGCACAAATATGCAACAGATCTGCGTTCCATGACACAGAGCCGCGGCGAATACAGAAGCCGTTTCGAAAGATACGAAGAAGCTCCCATGGATGTTCAGAAACGCATCATCGATGCAAGAGCAGCTGAAAAATAATTTTGGAAATTGTTGCCGAAACAACAGTATTTTCTGAGATGACATGATAAAATAACCACGAGAGGGCAATGATCTTCTCGTGGTTTTTTTATGAGAGAATGAGGAAGGAGAGATCCTATGTACGATATCGGTATTATTGGCAGCGGTCCTGCGGCCCTTTCTGCGGCGGTCAATGCAAGACAGAGAAATAAAAGTGTATGTATCTTCGGCAGAAGTCTGGACAGTTCCCTGCTTTTTGCGGCGGAAAAGGTGGATAACTATCTGGGGATGCCCGATCTGAGCGGCGAGGAAATGCTGAATCAGTTTTATGCCCATGCGGTGAAGCGGGGCGTAGAATTTAAGGAAAGCCGCATTTCTCAGATCATGTCCATGGGGGACTATTTCGTGATCAATGCGGAAAATGAATTTTATGAAGCAAAGACCCTGATCCTTGCCATCGGTCTGAATAAAAGCCGTGGCATTGCAGGAGAAATGGACTATCTGGGCAAGGGTGTCAGCTATTGTGCAACCTGTGACGGGATGCTCTACCGTGGAAAACGGGTGGTTGTAGTGGGCGAAAATGAAGAAGGGGAGGCAGAAGCCAATTTCCTTGCGGACATCTGCGAAAGCGTGTCCTATCTGCCCCTGTATCAGCCTGTGATGAATCTGAAGGAAAAGGTAACACTGCTGCAGGGCAGTCCCAAAGCCGTGCTGGGCGAGGGTATCCGTGTAACGGGCGTTGAAGTGAATGGGGAAGCCATTTCCTGCGACGGTATCTTTTTTGCCAAAAACTCCACACCGCCCGAAAGCCTGCTCTTTGGACTGAAAACGGAGGGAAAAAATATTGTGGTGGATCGCTCCATGGCGACCAATCTGCCCGGTGTCTATGCAGCGGGGGACTGCACGGGTGCACCCTATCAGATCGCCAAGGCGGTAGGGGAAGGTCTGGTGGCGGCATTGAGTGCGGCTGCCTATATCGATGCAAAAAAATAAGAAAACGCAGAAGCCTTGAACGAAAGTTTGAGGCTTTCTCTATGAACAAAATATGAATTTTTCAAAATCTGCTTGAATATGGATGAGTATGGTGATAATATAGGTATTGTGATTTAGCACTCAATCAAGCAGAGTGCTAATATAATGAAGAAAACAGGAGGAAATCAAAATGAAATTAAAACCTTTGGGAGATAAAGTCGTACTGAAACAGGCGGAAGCCATGGAAACCACAAAATCCGGTCTGCTGCTGACCAGCCAGTCCAAGGAAAAGCCCCAGGAGGCGATCGTTGTGGCTGTGGGCCCCGGCATTGCAGTGGGCGATGCAAAAATTGAAATGGTAGTAAAGGAAGGCGACCGTGTGCTGATCCCTGCTTACGGTTATATGGAAGCAAAATTTGACGGGGAAACCTATATCATCATGCGTCAGGATGAAATTTTTGCTGTTATCGAAGGCTAAGAAATAAAAATCATTCAGATTATAGGAGGGAATGAAAATGGCAAAGGAAATCAGATATAGTGCAGATGCCAGAAATGCCATGGCTGCGGGCGTGGATAAACTGGCAAATACTGTAAAGGTAACACTGGGGCCAAAGGGCAGAAATGTGGTTCTGGACAGAAAATTCACAGCACCCCTCATCACAAATGACGGTGTGACCATCGCAAGAGATATCGAGCTGGAGGATCCCTATGAAAACATGGGCGCACAGCTGGTAAAGGAAGTAGCGACCCAGACAAACGATGTTGCAGGTGACGGTACCACAACAGCAACGGTTCTGGCACAGGCAATGATCCAGGAGGGTCTGAAAAACATCGCAGCAGGTGCAAACCCCATCATCCTGCGTCGTGGGATGCAGAAGGCAACAGAGGCCGCTGTGGAAGAGATCAAGGCAATGAGTCAGGCAGTAAGCACAAGCAAGCATATTGCCAATGTTGCTGCCATTTCCGCAGGGGATGAGGAAGTAGGCGAAATGATCGCCGAAGCAATGGAAAAGGTAACCAATGACGGCGTGATCACTATTGAAGAATCCAAAACCATGAAAACAGAGCTGGCTCTGGTGGAAGGGATGCAGTTTGACAGAGGGTATCTGTCTGCATATATGTCCACAGATATGGATAAAATGGTAGCTGTTCTGGAAGAGCCTCTGATCATGGTAACAGATAAGAAGATCTCCAATATTCAGGAGATCCTGCCCCTGCTGGAGCAGGTGATGCAGACAGGCAGAAAACTGCTGATGATCGCAGAGGATGTGGAAAGTGAAGTGCTGGCAACACTGGTTGTCAATAAACTGAGAAACATCTTCACCTGTGTAGCGGTAAAAGCACCCGGCTACGGCGAAAGAAGAAAAGCACAGCTGGCGGATATTGCAATTCTGACAGGCGCACAGGTGATCTCCGAGGAGATCGGCATTTCCCTGCAGGATGCCACACTGGATATGCTGGGTACAGCAAAAACAGTGCGTGTGGAAAAGGAAACAACAATCATTGCCGATGGCGCAGGGGATAAGGAAGAAATTCAGGCGCGCATCGTTCAGATCAGAAAGAGCATGGCGGAAACAGATTCCGATTTCGACAGAGAAAAATATCAGGAAAGACTGGCGAAGCTTTGCGGCGGTGTTGCAGTGATCAAGGTTGGTGCGGCAACCGAAACAGAAATGAAGGAAAAGAAACTGCGCATGGAAGATGCACTGGCAGCAACAAAGGCTGCAGTGGAGGAAGGTATCGTTGCCGGCGGCGGCACAGCACTGATCCATGCCATTGATAAGGTAAAGGCTGCCTGTGCAGAGCTGGCAGGAGATGAAAAGACAGGTGCGGATATTGTGATCAAAGCACTGGAAGCACCTCTGCGTCAGATCGTTGCCAATGCAGGTCTGGAAGGCTCTGTTGTGGTAAATAAGGTAAAAGAGCTGGATGACAGCATGGGCTTTGATGCACTGACAGAGGAATATGTGGAAATGGTGGAAGCAGGGATCCTTGACCCTGCGAAGGTAACCAGAAGTGCCCTGCAGAATGCAACCTCTGTTGCCTCCACATTCCTGACAACAGAAGCGGTGGTAGCAGAGCTGCCCCAGAAAAATGCAGCACCCATGATGCCCGATCCCGGTATGGGCGGATACATGTAAATAGCGGAGAAAGCTCCGAAACCAATAAAAACAGAATGCCTGCTTGCAGAGCATTCTGTTTTTATGTTTCGGCAAGCTTTCTCGGCTTCAAATTGCAGGTTGGACACGGGAAGTCCAGTAAAATCAAGGCTTCGGGCACTTTTGTCCTTCAGAAAAAGACAAATTTATAAAAAATGAAAAAAATGTCTGTGAGGAACAAACTTTTTTTGCAATCCCTATTGACTTTGTTGATTTTTATCATATATAATCGAACTAGTTGATACTGTATACAAGATTCGGTGTATCAACGGATGACAAAAAGTTAACAAAAGGAGGGATTTTAGTGTTACAGGTATTTGACATTATCGGACCCATCATGATCGGTCCTTCCAGTTCTCATACAGCCGGTGCAGTGCGTATTGGTAAATATGCCCGCTCTGTTCTGGGTAAAACACCTGTGAAGGCTGTAATTCGTTTCAGTGGCTCCTTTGCAAAAACATATAAGGGTCACGGCACAGACAAAGCGGTGATCGCCGGCATTTTAGGCATGGACACAGATGACGGCCGCATCAGAAACAGCATGCAGATTGCCACAGAAGAAGGTCTTGACTTCACATTTATCGAAGAAGATATCGACGGTGCGCATCCCAACACAGCAGAGATCACACTGACAGATGCAGAGGGCATCACAGCCCGCATTCAGGGTGCATCCATTGGCGGCGGCAACATCGTGATCAATAAGATCAACGATACGGAGGTATCCATCTCCGGTAAATCCGACACACTGGTCATCCCCCACGATGACGTTCCCGGCATGATCGCTGTGGTAACGAATATTCTGGCGGAAAAAGGCGTAAACGTTCACGGCTTCTCTCTGGGCAGAGACCGTAAGGGCGGCATCGCTGTTATGACCATTGAAATTGACGGCAACATCGATGAATCCATCAATGAAGCGATCATGGAATGCCCCAATATCCACGCATCCACGATCCTGAAAGCAATTTAAGGAGGTGGACGAATTGCTGAAATATGATTCTATTGCAGAACTGGTAAATGAAGCAGAAAAAAGAGGTTTGAAGCTTTCCGAGCTGGTACTGAAAAGTCAGGCACAGATGGCTGAAAAAACAGAGGCGGAGCTGTTTGCACAGATGGCACGTTCTCTGGAGGTTATGAAAGAATCCGTTCAGGATGGTCTGGACAGAGACAAACGCTCTGCCAGCGGTCTGACAGGCGGCGACGCCTTCAAAATGAATGAAGCCCTTCTGGGCGGCAAAACCATCGCAGGTCCTTTCTTCGGCAAGGCAATGGTAAAGGCCATTGCAGTTGCACAGACGAATGCATGCATGGGCAGAATCGTAGCATCCCCCACAGCGGGTTCCTGCGGTATTCTTCCTTCTGCACTGCTGACGCTGCAGGAAGAAAAAAATATCCCTGATAAAGATCTGATCATGGCGCTGTTTACAGCATCCGCTGTTGGTATCGTTATTGCAACGAATGCCAGCGTGGCAGGTGCGGCAGGCGGCTGTCAGGCAGAGTGCGGCGCGGCAAGTGCCATGGCTGCAGCAGCTATGGTAGAACTGTGCGGCGGTACACCCAATCAGTGTGCTCATGCATGTGCCATTGCGCTGAAAAACATTCTGGGTCTGGTATGTGACCCTGTTGCAGGTTTGGTTGAGATCCCCTGTATCAAGAGAAATGCCGGCGGCGTAGGCAATGCGCTGGTAGCGGCAGAGCTGGCTCTGGCAGGCGTGGAAAGCCACATCCCCGCAGACGAAGTCATCGTAGCGATGAAAAAGGTCGGCGACATGATGTCTCCCACACTGAAGGAAACAGCAGAAGCAGGTCTGGCTACAACACCGACAGGCAAAAAGCTTTGCGAAAAGGTATTTGGTTGATGCGAAACAGCAAACCTACTACTTTTCATATTTATCCTTTCGTACAAACCGTATCGTAACAATGCAATCATAAGTAATTACAATTTAATAGGAGAAGGTAAACATGAATATTATTCAGAAATGGAATAGCATTTCCTTAGTAAAAAGAATTCTGTGCGGCCTGGTAATCGGTGCGATTCTGGGCGTAGCTGTTCCTCAGGCAACCGCAATCGGTATCCTGGGTAACCTGTTTGTAGGCGCTCTGAAAGCAATCGCTCCCATCCTGGTATTCTTCCTGGTAATGGCAGCTCTGGCTTGCGGTCAGGAAGGCGGCGGTAAGACAATGG
The DNA here is from genome assembly GCA_030526765.1 of Bacillota bacterium. Lineage (GTDB taxonomy): Bacteria > Bacillota > Clostridia > Lachnospirales > Anaerotignaceae > Anaerotignum_A. The sequence continues at coordinate 1,323 of JAUNCB010000012.1, read as the reverse complement.
GTCGTGTAGTTGTACTGTACCTGATTGGTACATTCGCAGCTGCTGTAATCGCTGTACTGGCTTGCCACTTCATTCCCGTTGTTCTGCCTCTGGGCTCCGGTGCTTCCACAGAAGGCTGGACAGCAGCTGGCGGCGTTGGCGAAGTATTCGCAAACCTGCTGAACAACATCGTTGCAAACCCCATCGGTTCCATGGTAAATGCGAACTACCTGGGTATTCTGTTCTGGGCTGTTATCTTTGGTCTGGCTCTGAAAGCAGCTGGCGAAACAACAAAGAAAGCACTGAACGATTTCTCTGAAGCAGTAACATTCGCAGTTAGAGCAGTAATCTCCTGCGCTCCCTTCGGTATCATGGGTCTGGTATTCACAACAGTATCCACATCCGGTCTGGGTATCTTCACAGAATACGGTAAAGTTCTGGCAGTTCTGGTTGGCTGCATGGCTTTCGTAGCACTGGTTCTGAACCCCATCATCGTATTCACACAGATCAAATCCAATCCCTACCCCCTGGTAGGTAAATGTCTGAAAGACTCCTTCATCACAGCATTCTTTACAAGATCTTCCGCAGCGAACATCCCCGTAAACATGACACTGTGTAACGAACTGGGTCTGGACGAAGACAACTACTCCATCTCCATCCCTCTGGGCGCTACAATCAACATGGCTGGTGCTGCTATCACAATCACAGTTATGACACTGGCTTGTGTAAACACACTGGGTATGGAAGTGCCTCTGGCAATGAAGATCCTGCTGTCCTTCGTAGCAGCTATCTCCGCATGTGGTGCTTCCGGCGTTGCTGGTGGTTCCCTGCTGCTGATCCCTCTGGCTTGTTCCCTGTTCGGTATCTCCAACGATATCGCTATGCAGGTTGTAGGTATCGGTTTCATCATCGGTGTTGTTCAGGACTCCTGCGAAACAGGTCTGAACTCCTCCACAGACGCACTGTTCACAGCAGCTGCTGAATTCCACGATTGGAAAGTAGCTGGCAAAGACATCTGGGCTTGGAGAAAGAAATAATTTTTCCAAAAGATTATTGAAACATTCATACATTATTTTATAAAAATTACGGTTGGTACGAGCGGCCCTCATCACGGAAGTGATGGGGGCTTTTTTGCGGCTGGGGCATCCTTTGGGGGAGGAAAGAGAAGGGGCGGAGGGAGTGAAATTTAGTTGTATTTTTGCCCGTTTTTCTTTATAATAGATTCAAGTTAGACAAAAGGAGGGAAAGCCCATGATCGTATTATTGGCAAAAAGCAGACTACTGGAGGGGAAACAGCAGGAGTTTCTGTCCATTGCAAAGAAGCTGGTGGAAGCGACCAGACAG
>JAUNCB010000204.1:651-3221 GCA_030526765.1 Bacillota bacterium | reverse complement strand
TTGCATAGTCCGCCATAGCGTCTGCGGGCTGGGCATCCAGTGCATCAAAGCCCATGCCTGCTGCCTTTTCCCCATGCTTCTGGAGCAGATACTGGCGGTAGCTCTGCTGCTGCAGCTCCGCGGGGGTCTGGGTAACGGTCTCATTTTTTACCTTTTCCTCGTGCATCTGAATCTGCACATTTTTTTGGGTTTGTTTTAATAAATTTTTATTTTCCATAAATGCGTTCCTCCTTTAATTAAAAGGGCATGATATATTCAAACAGCCGTAATTCTGCAGTGCCGCTGCCAAGCAGAGACTGGAGTGCCTGAATATTCCAGCTGCGGTCTAAGCGCAGCACCATGGTGGCATCCTCCTGCATACGGTGACTTGCTTCGTTTAAAATTGCTTCCAGCAGGGCAATGCGCACCTGTGCAGCGTTGTTTTCAAACCAGGAATCGGTGATGGTCAGCAGCTTTGGCGATGCCTGCTCTGTAAAGATGGCACTGCGGATATCGCCCTGACGGAAGAAGAACCGACTGTACATGGTGTTGAAATGCAGCAGGTCAAAGGGCACATTATGCTTCATGGCCTCTGCGGCAAAGCGCCGAAGATGAAAATTGCTGCGGTCTGAGATGTGTTCTACCTTTGGCAGATTCCCCTTCATGGATTCTGTCAGCCGCAGGAATTCACTCCGATGCAGCTCGGAGAGAGAATAGGCAAGGATCCGTGCAGACATGGCAACGGGATGGAAGCCTGCTTTTTTCAGGAAAGTATGTATTCCTGCCACCTGCTCTGCTGTACCTGCCTGCTTTGCAGAAATCCCCTTGCTGCCGATCTGGGAAAAGGCCTTGGCAGCAAAACGGAGCAGCTCTCTGCCGTAATTATGGTTTCTGTGATCCGGGCTGACATAGATGTATTCCATCAGGAAGGTTTTTTTCGGTGTGTTCTGTTCTGAGAAAACAGCGTAGGAAAGCACTTCATTTTTCTGATTTCTGCCGCCGATCACGATCAGCTCTCCACGGAGAAAGCGGGAACGAAGATATTTCGGCAGTAACCCTGCAAAGGCCTCCGGTTCATCGGAAAAGATAAAGTAATGGAGTGCGTTTTTCTGGGATATTGCACCCGGCAGCACCATATCCGCAATGATGGAGGGCGGCAGGTTCTTTGGCTGCGCCTGTTGTGCGTTGAACAGCTGTGTGGGAATTGCCTGCTGGGCAGGGAGTGGTTCTCTTCCCAGCTGCTTCAGCCAGGTATTCATTTCTTCCTGCCATGTGCTTGCGTTGCTGCGGGTATGCAGGAAGGTGTTGGGCAGCAGGGCGGCGGCGCTTTGCATGCATTGCAGGGAAGCGGGCTCCAGATCTGCGCAGAGCAAGGAGGCTGCCTCTGCACCTGCTGCGGATACAGCAGGGGTAAAGCGTCCGAAAAAATAACCATCGGCAGGAGGTTCCTGTACCTCTCCCGAAAGGATATAAACATATTCCTGAACGATATATTTTGCCTCGGGCAGCCCAAACTGATCCATCAGGCCACGGGTAAGGCTGGCAATACGATTTTGCAGCACCAGTCTGGCATCTGCGGGCAATACACGCTGGGCATGCTGGGTGAAGGCTGCAAGGAGTGTGATCAGTGCAGTCTGATTCTGGCATCCCTCTGCAAAATAGAGGTCATACAGGAAGAGGAGATTTTCAGAAATCTGCTCTGCGCAAAGGACTGCCTGGATCTGATTCCGTTCCAGATAGAAATGACAGTGCTTCCCGTCATAGGTTTCCTCCGGAAGGGAAAAATCGGGATGCTCCCGCAGAAATTTCTGTAGGCGGATATCATTCCAGTCTGAAATGGTCACAACAGAGGGGGTTCGATCCCTCATAAATGCGGTTTTACCGAAAAACGGGCTCTGCAGCCAGTCTGTCAGGCGATACTGCAGCAGTCTGCCCAGAAGGAAATGGGGCAGAAAGCCTTCCTCCATCAGGAAATCATACAGTGGCTCCAGTTTTTCCTGAGAACCGCAGCATTTTACCCGAATGGAGCGTACACCCTGACCATAGAAATAATGCTCTGCATAGCGCAGAAGCTGCTGTGTCAGACCCTGGCCTCTGCATTCCGGAAGCACCTGCAGATGGATCAGATGCATTTCCTCTTTATGGATAGGAGAGGCGGCAAATATAGCAACGGCAGCGGTTCTGCCGGTTTCAGATACGGCTCTGAGAGCGCAGATTCCCTTTAACTGTGGGGGGATTGATATATTTTTGATCAAAGTATCCATTTATCATTGGCTCCCTTCTGCGTTAGAATGATTAGTTAAATTATAGTAAATAAAGTGAAAAATAACAAGGCTTTGGGGCGTTCTTTCCTTGTTTGGAATAAAAAAGCAGGCATTGCTGCCTGCTTTGATACACGATATTGAGATTGATCCGCAAGGAAAGGATATCAACCGATGAACAGCTGAGACCAGTAGCCGTTTTCTGTATAGCCAACACCCAGCTCGGTGTAGGCATCGCTCATGATATTTGTGCGGTGTGCAGGGGAGTTCATCCACGCCTTAACAACCTTTTCGGGGGATTTGATCTTACCTGCAAGATTTTCCGCCGCA
>JAUNCB010000204.1:0-641 GCA_030526765.1 Bacillota bacterium | reverse complement strand
GGATGCTGTATTCATCAAGTACAGAGAAGCACAGGGAACCATCGGGACGGGTATGGCTGAAGGATTTTACGGATTCCTCCGCACGAAGCTGTGCAGCCTCGCACAGTCTGGGATTCAGCATAAGCGGTGCCAGATTTGCCGCTGCTCTTTCCTGATTCACCAGATCCAGCACTTCCTGTGCATACTTATGGGGTGTGAAATCGGAGGGAGCTGCAGCCAGAGGAACAGTATCATCCAGGATAGTCAGCTCACCGTCTGTGGATTCTGTTGTTTTTGTTACGGGCTCGGGAAGCATGGCTGACGAATTTCCACAACCGGCGATCCCGAGAACAAAAAGGAATATCAATGTGGTTGCAAGGATTTTCTTCATACGATTCACGCTCCTATCCGTAAAATGGTTACAAATTGACCATATTTTTTTGTTTATTGTACCATACAAGAAAAAGATGCGCAAGAAAAAACCTTGCAATTTACAGGAATTTTATGGGAAAAGAAGGAATCCTCTTTCCAGCGGAAACATTTTGACAGGGTGTCCGTATGGGAAGTATAATAAAGGATAATGTATGCAGGAAAGAGGAAAGAAAAATGAAGCAGAGGATATCCGTGCAAATCGAATATAAAATTATAGCCGAGGGCGTTTG
>JAUNCB010000203.1 GCA_030526765.1 Bacillota bacterium | reverse complement strand
GCTCCTCTTCGCTTCCTGCGAGAGCGGGAGATCGTTCATTTCCAGCGGTTTGGTGAAGCACTGGATATTGCACGGGATTATCTGAATCAGCAGCATTATTTCTTTGTACAAAAAAACGGATGTAAAAATAATCCTTAATCAGACAATAAAGACCTGCACGGTAATACCGGCAGGTCTTTCTATGTCCCTGAAATCAGCCTTCAGTCATCATTTACATTTTCCGTGGCATGCTGCTGTGCAATTTCTTTGCTTCATCATTTACAACTTAAACATACCTCCCAAAGCACCGCCCAAACCGCCTTTTACTTCATTGATGGGGTTATTGAACATGCCTCCGGATTCTTCTTTCTTATTCTTCGCTGTTGCTGCTGTCATGATTTCCCCTGCCATACGGCTGAAAGGCAGGCTCTGCAGCCACACCTCACCGGGGCCTGTCAATGTTGCAAGAAACAGCCCTTCGCCGCCCAGAAAACCGTTTTTAATATCATTCTGAATCGCAACATCATAATCTACCGTTTCACTCATGGCAACCAAGCAGCCTGTATCCAATTTAATCATTTCACCGGCTCCCAGTGTTTTCTTGATGATGGTGCCCCCTGCATTCAGAAATACCACCCCATCCCCCGTCAGCCTCTGCATAATAAATCCTTCTCCGCCAAAAAGCCCTGCCCCCAGTTTTTTCTGCAGGTACAGATCAATATTCACGCCTTTTGCTGCGCAAAGGAAAGCAGATTTCTGACAGATCAATGTTCTATCGAAGGTATCCAGATCCACAGGAATGATCTTCCCGGGATAAGGAGAGGCAAATGCTACCTTCGCTTTCTTCGCAGGGTCATCGTTGGTAAATACCGTCATGAACAGCCCTTCTCCGACCAGCGCCCGCTTGCCTGCACCCAGAAGCTTGCCGCCAAAGCCTTTGCCCTGATCCGCTCCGCTGCCATCCCCGAAAATGGTCTGCATTTTGATACAGGAATCCATATAGTTCATAGCACCGGCTTCTGCGATCACACTTTCGCCGGGATCCAGTTCAATTTCCACTAACTGCATGTCATCACCAAAGATTTCAAAGTCGATCTCGTCAGCCTTCGTAAATGTAATCCCGTTTTTCTGCATCATACCGGGTGCCATAGGCTGGTTCATCTGAGGAACAGCCCCCTGCCCTAACTGGGCACCGCAATTACCGCAGAATCTGCTGCCATCAGGAAGCTGCGTTCCACAATTTGTACAGAATGCCATAGTCATACCTCCTCTGTCTACGCAAAGCCATCACTGCTATGCCCCTTTAAAACGCCATTACCTCATAATCGTCAGGCAGAACAAACAGGTCTGCATCTGCGCCTTTTTCCATATGTACAATTTCCATGGTATAGATGATACCATCCATTTCTGTCAGGATATATTTCAGATCATTACCATCGAAGCAATATTTCACAGAAGAATCCTCCACTGTAAATTCTTCATAGAAACAGTTTTTGCCATTCACTTCCATATCCCCGTAAGAAACAGCCGTTTCATAATTCTCCTCTTCTTCCGCAAACATTTCCTGCATATTCAGTCCGCCGCCGTCTGCACCAATTTCCATTTTGATCGCCAGCTTGGATGCAGGATCGAGGATGTATTGTGCATCCTCCAGCAGGATCAGGATGCTTTCCATCCCATCCATTGTCGTTCTGGAATACATCTGATTGCCATCTACTGCAACAAAGGAAACTACCTCCAGACCATCCATGTCATACTTGGATTCCATGGTATAGGCACCATCCACCAGATATTCCCGGAAATAAGCCATTGTCTTTGTGCTATAGACATCCTCAGCCACTTCTGTTGCTTCCTTCTGTTCCACTTCCGCTGGTTCGGCTTCCCCACTGCCGCCGCAGGCTGCCATGGAAAATGCCATTACGAATGCCATCGAAAATGCCGCTATGGCTGCAAATAATTTTTTCTTCATAAAAATCTCCCCCTTCTGCATTTTCCTTCTTTTCTCTTACTTTTCTTATCTATTTACTTGTATTTTAATCGATGCTGTTCTGTTCTCCCACTCCCCTAAAGGGGGTAAATGCTTATTTTTTACCGAAAACACCGCAAAAATTGAAAAAAAAGGTATCTTATGATACACTTTTTATAAAATCACTCCCTTTCAGGGAGTATCCATCCATGCCCTTTTGCAAGTATGCTCTATCACAGAAAGGTAGGTGTACCAATATGAAAAATAACACTGTAACCAGTAATTCCTTCTCCGTTTCAGAGGTTTTATCCTATAATGAATCCCTCCGAAAAACGATCCCCCTTCATATGCTTTTCTGCTTCTCCCTTTTTCTCCCCTGGCAAATGGGAGTGATCTTCTTTTCTTCCAATACACTGTCCATCACAGGGCGTACACCACTCCCTATTGATACGAATAACATGACCCTGCTGATCGTCGCAGGCTATCTTCTCTCTATCGCCTTTATGGTATTGTTTCCCCGTAAAATCGTCTGGGCAGAACGCATCTCAGCCCTCATTGCTCTGACAGCCATTCTGGGGTTGTTCCTGCCCCTTTCTTCCAAAGTGCAGACATCCCTGTTCTATATCCATTATTTCTTCTGTATTTTCATGATTGGCTTTGAAACTGCTCTGATCGTTAATCTGTTTTCGGAGCATTCCGCCATCCTGCACCTGACTCTACTCTATCCCTTCGCTAATTTGCTTGTGGCTTTTTTGCAGAACGAATGGAGTCCTGTTCCTTTTTCCGTGTTCCACATATTCTCCATTGTCGCGCTGGCAGGTATGCTGTTCTTCTTCTTCCGACTGCCCGCTGATAAATGGCCTGTTCTGCTGAGAAAAAAGGACGGCTTCACCTATCCGAAGAAATTCTTTTCCAAAATCTATCTGCTTCTGTTTCTGGGAGGACTGCTGACTCTGTTCGGTAACAGCATCGCCGAAACTGTTCCCCACGGGGTATCCATCTACTATATGGCTGTTGCCGGTATGGCATTGGTACTGTTTTTCCTCTGGAAAAGCCGCAGCATCCATCCCCTGACCTGTTGTCCCTATCTGGTAGGGATCTCCGCTCTGGGGTTTCTGCTGATCCCCGCTTCCCAGTATTTCCCTGCATTGGGCATCCCCATCTGTGTTCTTCTGGCTGCGGGTATGGTCATGCTGTCATTATATGCTCTGATGGGTATAGCCATCATGCATCGTTACCCTTCCCGCATGGTTGTCCCCATCATCATTTTCCTTGCATTCCTGA